>CANGFJ010000018.1 GCA_947453065.1 Pseudomonadota bacterium | reverse complement strand
TTCGTCGACGGCAAGGCCGATGAGCATTGGGATCCGGCCACGCTGCCTGTGCCGCCGCCGGCCGCGTCAGCGCAGGCTGCGCGCCCGGCCTCGGCCCTCGTGGTGGGGTCCGCCGAGGATCGTGCCGCGATTGAAAAGCTGATGTGGTCCTATGACCGCGCGCTGGATTCGTATGATCCCGATGTGTATGTGACAAAGTTCACCGCAGACGGCGCGTTTGGCCAGACGAAGGGCCACGATGCGCTCCACAAGATGGTCGCTGATCTGCGCAAGGGTCGTGACGACCGCGTCGGCAAGGGCGAGAAGGTGCAGCCGATGCGCCATTTCACGATGAACCAGTACCTGGAGTTCACCGGTCCCACGACCGCACGCTATCACTACTACCACCAGACGGTGTTCGGCACAGGTGGACCGGCCGGATCGCCCGATGCACCTCGGGTTGCTGCGGCTGGCAACGGTGTCGACGACCTGGTGAAGGTCGACGGTCAGTGGCTCATCAAGTTCCGCAATGTCGCGGCGGCCGACGACAAGTAGTCGTCAGTCGTGATGCATCGGCAGCATCGCCAGTCCCGGGTGCCGCTGCCGATATCACCCCTGCTGGCACAGGTCCTGGAAGGCCCAGTCCGGTGGAGGGGCGGTGAAGGTCAGCGATTCACCGCTTGCCGGGTGCGAGAAACTGATCTGCCAGGCGTGCAGGCACAGGGGTGGCTCGCCCAACTCCAGCGTCTGCCGCGGCAGCACCTCGTCGCTGCGATACGCCGCATCGCCCACCACCGGAAAGCCCAGGAACGCACAGTGGATGCGGATCTGGTTCGTGCGTCCGGTCAGTGGTTGCGCCTCCAGCAGGCTCGTCCCGTCGGGTGAACGCTGCAGCACGGTGAACTGCGTGATCGCCGCATCGCCGCCCACTTCATCCACTTCGCGTGTGCCGGAGGCGCACGCTTCCCTGCCGATGGGCGCATCGCAGCGAAACTGATCCATCGGCGGAAGCCCCTGCACGCGCACCAGATAGGTCTTGCCGACGCGACCGTCCGCGAACTGGCTCTGCAGTCTTCCGGCGAAGTGGCGGTTGCGTGCCACGATCACCAGACCCGTCGTGTTGGCATCCAGCCGGTGCGCGGGTTTTGGCTTCTGCGGACGGTAAACGGTGTTCAGGATGTGCTGCAAGGTGTTGCGCGTGTAGCGGCCACCCGGATGCATGGGTAACGGCGCGGGCTTGTTCAGTACGAGCAGCGCCTCGTCTTCGTGCAGCACCGTGGCAGCGCCATTCACGGCAGGTTCGATGGTCTGTGACAATCGATGCAACAACCGCTCGCCAGCACGCACGATATCCGCAGCCCCGAGTAGCTGATGCCGTGAGTCCAGCAGATTGCCGGCGCGACATTCCTCTTCCCAGTAAGTCACGGGCAGATGCCCCACCAACCGGCAGAAAGTCTCCAGGACGGTCAGCCCCTCGCATTCCTGCGGAACGCGAAGCGGGCGGAAGACGTCGGCCGGCGTGCTGCCCGGCAGCGGATGCATCGCATCACGAATCGCCTGGTTGCGCTTCAGTAGCTGCTCTGCCGCCTGTTCCGCCGCGGTACGGTAGCACCAGGGGCAGGAGCGTCCTGCAACATAGCGCGTGTCGAGCTGCTCTTCCGCGGTCAGCGGCGACAAGCACTTGAAGCACTGTGCAGCGTCCGATTCATGTAGCGCAGGGTCCACGCCTACGCGCTGGTCGAAAACGAAACACTCGCCGCGATAATGGGCGCCACCACAGTCCTCGAAGTACTTCAGGATGCCGCCTTCCAGCTGCAGCACATTGCTGAAACCCTGCGACTCCATGTAGGGGCCGGCCTTTTCACAGCGTATGCCACCGGTGCAGAACAGGACGATGGTCTGGTCCTTGAGCTCCGCCGGCAGCTTGGCCACCGCAGCAGGAAAGTCGCGGAAATGGTCTACGCCCGCCGTCAGCGCATTCTCGAACGTGCCGAGTTTCACCTCGTAGTCGTTGCGCGTGTCGAGCAGGGTGAGCGGTCGTCCTTCATCGAGCCAGGCCTTCAATTGCTGCGGAGACAGCTTCGGCGAGGTGCGCCGCGCAGGGTCGATCCCCGGCACGCCAAAAGCGATGATCTCCCGCTTGAGCCGCACCAACATGCGCCGGAAGGGCTGATGGGCCGTTTGGCTGTATTTCGCCTCCAGCTGGCCGAGGCCGGGGATCAATCGCAGGCGTGTCAGCAGGGCCTCGACCCCGGTCGATTCGCCGGCAATGAACAGGTTGATTCCCTCGGCACTCAACAGGATGGTGCCGCGCAGCTGGTTCGCGCGGCAGAGCGCCAGCAGTTCGGCGCGCAGCGCCGGCAGGGCACCCAACTGGGCGAAGCGGTAGGCCGCAATATTCACGATGGACAAGGTGGGCGGCGCGCTGGGGACTAATTCGGTATTCACGGCCCCGATGATAAGGGATCACGGCGCGTCTGCTCGAGGTCATCCTCCAGACGCCAGGGTGTATGGTCTCCCGCAACGACCAGCGGCTCGTCAAGCGCTCGCCGGTATTCCTCTTCGCTGATCGCATCGACGGACCGCAGCTTCGCCAGCAGGTCGTCGATCAGCGATCGCAATCCAGGCCCTGGCGCGCCGCGTGCGAACGAGCTCTGGTACTTGATAGGTCCTGGGATGATCGCGACCAGAAAAGCCATTTCGGCCGGCCTCAGCGACCGGGGTTCGCGACCGAAATAGTGGCGGGCCGCTGGCCGCAGTCCGCGCAGGTCGGGGCCCCACTCAATGATATTCAGGTAGATCTCGAGAATGCGCCCCTTGCCCAGCGCCGATTCGAGCAGGAACGTGATAGCCAGTTCCTGCAGCTTGCGTCCAAGCTGCTTGTCGCGCGACAGAAATAGGTTCTTGGCCAGTTGCTGGGAAATCGTCGACGCGCCACGCGCAGCGGTGCCGCGCGACCAGTTGGTCAGCAGGGCGGCGGGCAGCTCGCGCAGGTCGATGCCGCGGTGGCCGTAGAAGCTGGCGTCTTCGGCCAGCAGCAAGGTACGCAGGAACAAGGGCGGAACGTCGCCCAAGGCGATGAAGTCCGCGGAGGCGGGCGAAACATCGAGGGTGCGGTTTTGCCCGCTGCTGTCCGTGGCCCCGAAGAGAAAGGGGCCGCGCAGTCGGGAGATCCCGGGGGGCAGTTCCTGCGGCGGCTTGAAGTCAATCTTCTGGCTCACTGACAGCGTGGCGGGCGCCGCCAGGGGTCCGAGGACCCGCAGGTCGATCGTGGCCGAACCGAGGTCCTGACTCCTGCCGTGTGCCAGTCCCAGGCTGTCGGGCACTGCCAGCCCCGAGGCGCCCAGGACCTGGGCGAAATCCAGACGGTTTACGCCAAGCTTCAGGTCGATCGCCGGTTCGGTATCGAGATGGGTCAGCGCGAGCGAACCCGACAGGTGCGCGCCGGCCACAGTGGCCTGGAGCATCTGGATGTCTATTGCGCCGACGTCCCGCTGCCACGCGCCGTCGAATTGCAGACTGACGTCTGTCGGGTCGCCGTGCTGCGGATCGTCGGTGGCAGTGCCGGCCAGCCCGCCCAGCCGGGCGCCGCGCAGGCCGACGTCGACACCGAAGCGCATCGCCCCGGGGCTCGACTGGAAGTCCACCTGCCCGTCGACGATGCCACCGTCGAACAGCGCGTGGCCGTCGCGCTGCACGATGAGCAGCCTGCCGGCATCCAGTCCCCGGGCTTCGATGTTCCAGACGCTGCCCGCCGCGTCTGCGCGCCTGCGCAGCGCCAGGCCCGTCTGGGGTTCCCGCAGCGTCAGCCGTAACTCGTCGCCTAAAGCGCCCGCCATCTCCCAGGACGTCTCGGCCGAGCCGATCGTCACGCCACCCGGGCCCGTGATCGTGGCGGCCCGAACTGCGAGGTGCAGGTGGCCCGGCCAGGTCGCTGCGACGGCATCGGCACGCCATCGTGTGCCGTGCCCGAGGTCGAGATCGACGCCCTCCAGACGCAGAAACGGCCAGACGCCGACGTGCACTGCCTCAATGCGGGCCACCACGCCATGGCGGGCGGCCGCAGACTCGACCCGCGTACGAACGAGCGCTTCGAGCAGCGGTCGCACTCCCCACGTGAAGAGGCCGGTGACCACCGCCACGATGATTGCTCCGAACCACCACTTTCGCCCGCGTATCCGGAACCTGTTCATCGAAACAAGGATGCCACAGCCCGATCCTGCGAAATCGCTGCGGATTGCGCCCTCGCAGGCAGCGGCTCATGATCGACGCCAAATAATGGGGGAGATAGGCATGAAGTCGCTTGTGAGTCTTTTTGCATTCGTCGTGTTGGCTACGCCCGCCTTTGCGCAGGTGTCCTTGAACGGTGTACGGGTCGGAGCCAGCGACCCGGCGGCGGTGGCGAAGTTCTACCAGCAGGCATTCGGCATGCAGGAAGTGCAGCGCATCGAGACTCCCCAGGTGCTCGAAATCATGCTCAATTTCGGTAGAACCCCCGCCGCGGCGAAGGCGACACGCGAGCGGAACCTGGGCGGTGACATCGTCGTCCTGAAGCGCGCCAGTGACGCTGTCAAGGACGACACCACGCACATTGTGTTGAACGTGACCAACCTGTCTGCAGTCGTCGCTGCCTTGAAGTCGGCGGGCGGGAAAATGGAGCGCGAGCCATTCGAATTCGGCAAGAGTGGCATCTTCATCGGCATGGCAATGGATCCGGCTGGCAACCACATTGAGTTGATCCAGGGCGCTGGCGGGCCCGCTGCCCCGAAGTGAGCCGCCTGCGACCGGCACCCCGCGCGCGTTCCGTGGGCGTTTCCTCTCGCCCACAGCGGTGGCGTTGACGGTCTAGTAGCTAACGTCCTACTAGTACTTTACCTGTTACTGGCGGTCATAGGATCCGGGCCGATTGCGGCAGCGCGAATGACGCGCAAAGGCCGGGAACTTAGGGCCCGTTCACAGTGTCAATGCAATGACCGCCGGTTTCCCGAAAGCGGTCCGACAATGAGCCCGCTGATGAGAATTTGGCTGGGCTGGAATGGCCGTTTGAAAGTACTATCGGCGTTCGATACCAAATAATAATTGAGCATAGGGTCGAGCAAGTCGGATGCGTCCTCCGCCACGCCTAACAAGCCGGCGACTGAAGGTACTCCGTCATTGTTTTAAGGCAGGGGTGTTATGCGGTTGATGACTCAGTTGAACTTTGCTTTCCGTGGCCTGTTCATGCTCGCGGGAGCCACGCTGTTCACGCAAGCCGCCATGGCCCAGGGCGGCGCCGTGGACAGTGGTGCGCTGATCGAGAAGTACTGCACCAACTGTCACAACGGTGATGACATTGCTGGCGGGCTCGATCTGCAAAGCGTCAGTGCCCACACCATCGCCGGCACGCCAGAGATGGGCGAGAAACTGATCAAGCGCCTGCGCGCCGGCATGATGCCGCCGGTGGGCAAAGAACGCCCGGACTACGGCACCGTTCAAAAGCTGGCGCAGATCCTGGAACAGAGCATCGACAAGCAGGCCGCCACCAAAGGCGCCTATCTGCCTGCGCCGGGGCTGCACCGCCTGAACCGCACCGAGTACACCAACGCGATCCGCGATCTGTTGGCCCTCAACATCGACGCGGCCAAGTTCCTGCCGTCCGACGACTCCAGCCACGGCTTCGACAACATGGCGGGCACGCTGACCACGTCGCCGGCGTTGATGGAGGCGTATCTGTCGGCGGCCGGCAATATCGGCCGTCTCGCCATCGGCAGCGAAACGGCGCCGACACTGGCGGTGTTCGACGCGCCGCACGATACCAGCCAGAACGAATACGTCGAAGGCCTGCCGTTCGGCACCCGCGGCGGCATGCTGATCGAACACGAGTTCCCCGCCGACGGCGAGTACACGTTCACCGTAAAGGGCATGACGGGGTACTTCACTGCGGTGCTTGGCAACGTCAAAGGCGAGAAGCTGGAAGTCACCGTGGACGGCAAGCGCATGTACACGTTCGACTGGGACAAGGAAATCTCGACCAAGCGCAGCGATGGTGGCAAGACGCCAGCCCTGGCCGTCAAGGCCGGCTTCCACCGCATCGGTGTGGCATTCGTCGCCACCAGCGATCTGCCCGACACCGGGCTCAACCGATCGTTCCAGCGCACAATGAACTCGCCTGGTGCGATTTCCGGTTACACGTTCTATCCGCACGTGGGCCAGGTGTTCATTGAAGGTCCGTTCAAAGGCACGGTGGCTACCGACACCCAGAGCCGTCGCCGGATCTTCGAGTGCTACCCGAAGAGCGTCGGCGAGGAGGCCGACTGCGCGCGCAAGATCATCACGACGCTGACCACCAAAGCCTTCCGCCACCCGGCCAGCGAAGCCGATCTGCAAGTCATGACCGACTTCTTCCGGAATGGGCGGCAGCAGGGCGGCAAATTCGACAGCGGCATTGAAGCGGTGATCCAGCGCCTTCTGACCGATCCGGATTTCATCTACCGCGCCGAGATCGAGCCGGCCAAGGTGGCGGCGGGCACCACCTACCGAATCAGCGACCTGGAATTGGCGTCGCGCCTGTCGTTCTTCCTGTGGAGCAGCATTCCCGACCTGGAGTTGATCAAGCTCGCCTCCGCCAACAAGCTGCATACGCCTGCAGTACTGAAGCAGCAGGTCGATCGCATGATCGCCGATCCGCGTTCGCAGGCGCTGGTGCAGAATTTCACCGGCCAGTGGTTGAACATCCGCGGCATCGCCGCGAGCGAGCCGGTGGTGCATCTGTACCCTGATTTCGACAGCACCTTGCGGGATGCCTTCAGGCGCGAAGTCGAGTTGTTCTTCACCAGCGTCATCCGGGAAGACCGCAGCGTCGAAGACCTGCTGACGGCCGATTACACCTTTGTCAACGAACGGCTCGCCAAGCACTACGGCATCCCCGGCGTCTACGGCCCGCAGTTCCGGCGCGTCACTCTGGGTGCTGACCAGGACATGCGCAAAGGCCTGCTGGGCAAAGGTGCGCTACTGACCATCACCTCCGATGCAGAACGGACGTCTCCGGTGAGACGCGGCAAATGGTTCCTGCAGACCTTCTTCGGCGTGAGTCCGCCGAATCCACCGCCTGGCGTGGAAACCAAGTTGGACCAGAAGGCCGGTGAATCGCCGAAAACGATGCGCGAGCGCCTGGTGTTGCACAGCACGAGCCCGAGCTGCGCCAGCTGTCACAAGATGTTCGAGCCGATGGGCCTGGCGATGGAGAACTTCAATGCCGTCGGCCAGTGGCGCACGACTGAAGTGGGCAGCCCGATCGATTCGGTTGGCGTCATCACCGACGGGACTCGCATCGACGGCATCAAGGGGCTGCGCGACCTGTCTGTGCGCAAGGGTGAGATGTTCACGGAAGTGGTGATCGAAAACCTGCTGACCTATGCCATTGGTCGTGGCCTCGATCATAACGACATGCCGTTGGTTCGGTCGCTGTCGCACGACGCGGCAAAGAACGACAACCGTTTTTCTTCGCTGATCATGGGTGTGGTCCAGAGTCCGGCCTTCACCATGAACATGAAGTCAGCCGCAGAACAGAAAACAGCCGTAGTTTCGATGAGGGGGCAATAAACCCATGTTCATTACCAAGAAGCACATCAGCCGTCGCACCCTTTTGCGAGGGGTCGGCACTGCGCTCGCCCTTCCGCTGCTGGATGCGATGGTCCCTGCCATGACGGCAGAGGCGAAGACGGCGGCCAAGACGCCGCCGCGGTTCTTCGGCGGTTTCGTGCCCCACGGCGCGGCGCCGGGCTACTGGATTCCCGAGAAAGTGGGTGCATTGCCAGACGAGCTGCCGTTCATCTGGAAGCCGATGGAGCCGTTCCGCAAGCACCTCAATATTCTGACCGGCCTGCATTCGCGTTCGGCCGAGCCTGCTCCAGGTGAAACCGGTGCCGACCACTGGGTCGCTGCTGCGTTCCTGTGTGCTGACAAGCCGCGCAAGACGGCCGGAGCAGACGTTTACGCCGGTCGGACAATCGACCAGATCATTGCCGCCAAGTACGGACAGGAAACGCTGCTGCCGTCGGTTGAAATTTCGGTGGAAGACCCGGGTTCCGGTTCGAGCAACTGCGGCGAAGGCTACAGCTGCGTCTACACCAACACGATCGCCTGGGCATCGCCGACGACGCCGTTGCCGATGGAGCTGAACCCACAGGTCGTCTTCGAACGCATGTTCGGCAGCGGTAGCACTCCCGAGCAACGCGTACTGCGCCGCGAGCGCAACCAGAGCATCCTTGATTCGGTCAACGATAAGATCAAGGGCGTGCGCCGGGAAGTGAGTGCGCCGGACCGTGCGCGCCTCGATGCCTTCACCGAAAACGTGCGCGAAATCGAACGTCGTCTGCAGATCGCCGCCAACGCGACGACTGCCGCGCCGGAAGACTTTGCTGTGCCCGTGGGCATTCCGCAGTCGTTCGACCAGCACATCAAGATCATGTTCGACCTGCTGGCACTCGGTTTCCAGGCCGACATCACCCGCGTCGGCACCATGCTGTTCGCGCGCGACCTCACTGGGCGTGTTTACCCAGAAAGTGCGTCGCCGACACTGGGGTTCCATGGCGGCTCGCACCACGGTGAAGATCCGAACCTGATCAACCAGTTGTCGAAGATCAACCAGTATCACGTAAAGATGATGGCCTACTTCGTCGATAAGCTGGCCAACACCCCCGATGGCAACGGGTCACTGCTCGATCATTCGTTGCTGATGTACGGCAGCAACATGGGCAATCCGAACCAGCATGTGCACTACGACGTGCCGCATATCCTGATCGGTGGCAACAACGGCAGGCTGAAAGGCGGGCGCCATCTGGCGTTCCCGACCAAACAGGTCCCGACGGGTAACCTGCTGCTGAGTCTTCTGGATCAGTTTGACATCGAGCGCGAAAGTTTCGGCGATAGCAACGGCCGGCTGCCCGGTCTGGTTTGACGGGTCCGGGAATAAACAGTATGCGCAACTTCGTTTCGATAACCCTCTCTGCCGTGTTGCTCTCGGCGATGGCTGGCGCAGCGTTCGCGCAATCTGATATTGCCGGCGCTGCCAGCAAGGGCGACAAGGCGGAGATCGAACGCCTGCTGAAAAGCCGGGCCGACGTGAATGCCCAGCAGGCTGATGGCGCCACCGCGCTGCAATGGGCCGCCTACCGTGGTGACGCGAAACTGGCCGAACGGTTGTTGAAGGCCGGCGCCAAGCCGGGCCTGGCCAACAACAATGGTGCCACGCCGCTTTGGCTGGCAGCGACGCGCGGCGATGCCGCCGTGATCGAAGTCCTGCTTAAGGGCGGTGCCGATGCCAACGAACAGCTGCCGCTGGGCCGCCGCCCGTTGATGCTGGCCGCCCGCTCCGGCCAGGTCGGTGCCGTACGGGCTCTGCTCAAAAACGGCGCTGATGTTAATGCCGCTGAAACGGAGCGGGGCACCACCGCGTTGATGCAGGCGGCCGACCAGGGCCAGGCCGACGTGTTGAAGGAACTGATTCAGCACGGTGCCAAGGTGGCCACTGTGTCCAAGCCGGTGATGCGCGACGGGCGCTCGGCTGCGCTGGGCAACTCGGAAGACCCCCGCCGTGCCGTCCGCCAGCAGAATATCGCTGCGCTGTGCGAAGCGAAGAAGCCTGGCTACCTGGAACAGGTGCGGATCCAGCGCGTGAACTTGTTGGGTGCTAGCCAGAAGACCCTGCCTGCCGATGATCTGTGCAAAGGCATTGAGCGTAGGGGGCTGGGGTTCGTCACCGTGGCCGGCGCTGGCGGCAATGCCGGCGCGGGGGTGGGTGGTGAAGTGGCCTTCGAAACGGATGCGGACGGCAACCCGGTCCTGGATGGGGAGGGTAACCCGGTTCCCGTGAGCAGCGGTCGGGGTCGTCGCCCTCCTGCGCGTGAACCCGATGGGGGGGCATTGACGGCGCTGGTCTATGCCGCCCGTGCCGGCAGCATTGAGGCCGCTCGCGTACTGCTGGAAGGTGGCGCCGATGTGAACCAGACCACCCGCTATGGCTGGAGTCCACTGCTGGCAGCCACGCAGAACCAGAACTATCAGATGGCGAAGTTCCTCATCGAGCACGGCGCCAACGTGAATATGGCTAATAAGGGCGGGTGGACGCCGCTGTATCTGGCCACCGACAACCGCAACATCGAAGGCGGCGACTATCCGACCCGCACCGCGGATCTGGACAGCCTCGCGTTCATTACCTACCTGCTCGACAAGGGCGCCGACGTCAATGCGCGTGTCAGCGAAAGCACGGAAACGCGCACGGTGTTCACCAATCAATGGTTGAACGAAGACGGCGCCACGGCGTTTCTGCGCGCATCCCAATCAGGCGATCTCGAATTGCTGAAGCTGCTGGTCGCGCGGGGTGCTGATCCGAAGATCAACACCAAGCTCGGCATAACGCCGCTGGCGGTGGCGGCCGGTATCGGTTGGGTCGAGGGCGTCACCAAGGAACGCTCGCCCAAAGAAACGGTGGAGGCTGTGAAGTACCTGCTGTCGCTTGGTATCGACCCCAACTTCCAGGCAGACACCGGTCGCGTTGCGCTCCACGGCGCCGCCCACAAAGGGGCAACTGAGGTCGTGAAAGTGTTGGTGGCAGCGGGCGCCAAGCTGGATGTTCGCGACTTCGGCAACACCGACAACCGCGGTAGTCCAGAGCTGACGGCCCACACCTGGGTGCCGATCGACTATGCTGACGGGCTGGTACGCGTCGGGGTGCAGTCGGCGATTCCGCATCCAGAGACCAGCAAGGTGCTGCGCGAGGCGATGGTAAAAGCCGGCGTCAAGACGCCGCCCGAAGGCCGGACGCTCGAGTCGCTGTGCATCGTAGACGTGTGCAAACCGGGATATGATCCGATCGGGCTCAAGAACTGATCCCCTGAAGCCACCCTAACCGCAGACCCCGCCGCGGTCTGCAAAGAACAGTAGGGGAATCACGATGAGCAGCCCTTCCCGCGGCAACGACTTCTTTACGCCGATGCGATTCGAGGCCGAGGTGCTGGATTGCGAGGTGGAAGGCAGCCTTCCTGCCGCGCTACAGGGCACGTTCTTCCGCAGTTGCGCTGATCGCCGGTTTTCGCCGCTGTATTCCGACGACACACCCTACAACTCGGACGGCGCGGTCGATCAGTTCCGCTTCTACGACGGTCACGTGGACTATCGTTCCCGCTATGTCAGGACGGAGCGCTTCCTTGCCGAACGCAAGGCCCATCGGGCGCTCTTTGGTCGCTATCGCAATCGCTCCACTTCTGATCCGAGTGTGCGTGATCTCAGCCACAGCACCGCCAACACCACGCCGATCGTGCACGCCGGCATGCTGTTCAGCCTGAAGGAAGAGGGTCTGCCCGTGCGGGTAGACCCGGATACGCTGGATACCCTCGGCGAGTGGGATTTCAGCGGCAGGGTCACTGCCACGTCGTTCACCGCCCACCCCAAGCTGGACCCGCACACTGGCGAGCTCATTGCCTTTTCCTACGAAGCCAAGGGCGACTGCAGCGACGACCTTGCGGTGTACGTGATCGACAAGTACGGGGCAGTGACCAACGAAATCTGGTTCAAGGCGCCAGTGGTGTCTTCCATGCACGACATGGCCATCACCGACCGGCATGTCATCCTGCCCACCACTGGCATGGTCACCTCGGCCGAGCAGCTGCAGCGGGGAGCCTTGCACTGGGCCTATGACCCTGAGGTGCCGGCGCATGTGGCCATCGTGCCGCGCAATGGCACGGCGAAAGACGTTCGCTGGTTCCATGGCACGGCCGACCAGGCCATGCTGGTGCACACCACCAATGCCTGGAGTGAAGGCAACAAGGTTGTCCTCGAAGCGCCGGTGGCCGCAGAGAACTTCCATTCCTACTTTCCGCGTGTGGATGGCAAGCCCAACGATCCGGCGCGCTACATCCCCACGATGCGGCGCTGGACCTTTGATCTGGATTCCGACAGCGACCGCTGGCAGGAAGAAATCCTTTTCGGTGGCATGACGGTGACCAGCTTCACGCGCATCGACGATCGCTATGTCGGGCGCAAGAACCGCTACAGTTTCATGATGATGAGCGACCCATCCCTGCCCGTAAATCGAGATTTCGCGGACACACTGGCTGTGCGGGTGTCCAATGCCTGGTACCGGTTCGATCACCTCACCGGCGGCATTGACAAATTTTCTCCGGGCGACAGCCATGGCGTGTCGGAAATGCAGTTCGTGCCACGCTCACCAACGGCCCCTGAAGGGGACGGCTACCTGATCGGTGTGGTCAACGACTTCCGGGCGTTGCGCTCGGAACTGGTGGTGGTGGACGCGATGGATCTCGCTGCCGGCGCGCTGGCGCGCGTCAAGCTACCCTTCCGCCTGCACATGCAGGTGCATGGCTGGTGGGTGCCGAGGGCGGTGTTGCCGTTCGAACCCAGGTAGAAAGGGAGGGTAGCGTTGGTGCACTGGCTCCGCCCGGGGCAGTGCAGTGCCGGCCACCCCTCGGATTGGACCTTAAAAAAATGATATTCCGCTGGTAGTGTTCGACACGCGGATATCCCAGTAACCTGCCTGCTCAGGCTGGGTTACTGAGTCAGACAATAAAAAATGTTCGGGGAATCGCGATGAAGTCAGTATCACTCTCAGCGCTGGTGCTGGTCGCCACGTTGCTTTCCACGCCTGCGCTGACGCAGCAAATGCCGGATATCGGCTTTAAAAGCGTCGGGCGCGGTCGGCCCCTGGCTGTCGATGTGCAGGGCAAACCCGAGGTGGGTCCGAACTGGGTACGTCAACCCGGGCAGCTGCCAGCCGAAGGCAACAAGCCTTTTCCGCTTAACGGCTACACCCTCTCCGACGTGCCAAAGGACTACAAGCCACTGCCGCGCGACATCTTCAACAGCCCGGACTTTTATGCGGATAAAAGCCTGTGGATGGATCCGCGCTATTACCGCTGCAACAGCCCGCAGGCCACCGAGTACCAGCGCGGCATCCTGCAGCGCCCTTCCGTGAACACCTCGGACAAGGATGCCGATGGTCCCTGGGGTCACTGCGAAATCGATTTGCCCCGCGCGGCCATCGTCAGTCCCTACGGCTTCAAGACTGCACAGGAACATTACGAAGCGCTGCTGAAGGAGACCCGCGGGCGCGGTGGTCCCAACGAATACACCTTCAAGAACTTTCCTGCCGCCGAGTGGAACGGCGTTTATGAACGACCGGCCCGCGCCGCTGCCAGCCAGATGAACTGGTACTGGGGTCGTCATACACAAATCCCAACAGTGCTGGCACTGCTGACGCCGACATACCAACAGCGCATGGTGCAAGAGGCCTATCACCAGATGCGCGGTAACGCGGTGTGGCCTTCCACCTTCTGCTGGCCCGAAGGGTTCATGCGCCGCTGGTACCCGGCTGCCGTGTGGGAGCACTACATCATCGCCACGCCCAACATGGTCGAAGTGCGCGCAGGTGTGGCGCGAAATTTCATCCAGGACATCAACATCGGTCGCAGCTTCAACATGGTCGACGTGGCCAAGGGCGGCGTGCCGCGACTCGGGGCTGCAGTGCCCCGCTGGTACGGAGAGACCATTGGCTTCTGGGATAAAGATTCGCTGGTCATCTGGACCAGCAATGTTCAGGGCTGGAAGTCACACTCGGAGTTCGAGTTCTCGAGCAAGTTGCAATCGATAGAAATCTATACGCCCATCCGCAAGGACGGCAAGTTCGTGGGGCTCAATCACGAAGCAATACTGTATGACGAGGAAGCGCTGGTCGAGCCGGTGCGGATCGTGCGGAATTTCATGAAGATAAATAATTACACCGACGCCGATGAAGCGCCCTACCCGTTCATCGAGTGCGTGCAGACTATCTTCTCTGTCGACGGGCACAACGCGCCGCTTTCGCCGGGTGCGAGCCTGAACTATGAGATGCCCGATATGTATGGTCGCCCCTGGGCGACGATCTGGGAGCGCAATTTCGAGAAGGGCATGACGAAACCCGACGTCGAAGAGGATCTATTCAAGTTCGGCGATTGATGCGGAGCTCAGTCTGGTCGTCCCGGCTTGGCGGTGGTTAAGGGGGGTCCCCGGCATGGGAAGCGGCTAACCGCCCCCCCCTGTATAGCCAAGGCCTAAAATGGGGAACCTCCGACGAATTACAGTCTCTTATACTCACCAGAGACAAATAATGGATGGGACGCGGGCAGTGCCGGCGACCAACGGGGGATCGGGATGAGTTCCATGCGATTGCGGGCTGTAGGGGCGTGCCTTGGCACGATCGCTGCCGTGGCTGTACCGGCGCTGGCTGTCGCCGCTCCCCCGGGAACCGGAGCGGTGAATGCGCCCCCGGCGCATTGGCAGACCGTCGAGGATTACTGCGTCAAGTGCCACAACACCAATGACTGGGCCGGCAGCATCGCTTTCGACACGCTGTCCGCCAATGAGGTCCCGAAGGATTCAAAAATCTGGGAATCCGCGATCAAGAAACTGCGCAGCGGCCTGATGCCGCCGCCGACCGAGAAGCAGCAGCCGGACCGTGCCGCCGTGCAGCGCATGGTGAACTGGCTCGAGACCACGCTCGACAAGGCACAGGAGGCAGCCCCTCATGTCGGCCACGTTCCGCTGCAGCGCCTCAACCGCCGCGAATACGCCAACGCGGTACGCGACCTGCTGGGCCTGGAAATCGATGCCGCCACGTGGCTGCCGCAGGACCCGCTGAAGGACGACTTCGACACGAACGCCGAGTCGCTGCAGATGAATGCGTCGTTCATGGATCAGGCCGTCACGGCCTCGCGCTCCATCGCGCTGCTGGCCGTGGGTAACCCTAAATCCGTGCCGCTGGAGACCACCTACGGCCTCGTTCCGAACATGATCCTGTCGCTGGCGGCCGCGCCGGCTGCGGGTTCGGGCAACCAGCGCCGCTACAAGGATGGCATGCCCTTCGGCACGCGCGGCGGCATGAGTGCACTGCACAATTTCCCGGCCGATGGCGAGTATGTGCTCACCATCGGCGACATGGCCCTGGCCCGTACGGTGCCGAACATGGAGTTCGAGAGCACCGTGATCGCGCTGTTGGACGGCAAGGAGTTCTGGCGCACCACAATCGGCGGTGAAGACGACCATACGGCCATCGACCAGCGGCTCGACGACGCCGTGGCCCAGATCAACGGCCGACTGAAGGACATCCGCTTCCACGCCACTGCCGGCCAGCACACGCTCGCGGTGACCTTCCTGCGCCGCAGCTATGCGGAAAGCGACTCCCGCACGCTGCAGTACCAGGCCGGCGATGATCGCCGCCCGGCTAACGCGCTGGAGGGGGGGCAGCACCGCGTGCCGGCCGTGCATGCTTTCCAGGTGAAGGGCCCCGTGAAGATCACCGGCATGAGTGACTCGGTGAGCCGCAAGAAGATCTTTACCTGCCGGCCTAACGCTGCCGCCGAAGAGCGCGCTTGCGCCGAGAAGATCGTCGGCCGCCTGGCTCGCCAGGCCTTCCGCCGCCCGGTGACGGACGAGGACATGGCTCCGCTGATGCGCTTCTACGAGAAGGGCCAGCAGGTGGACGGCTTTGAGGGCGGCGTGCGCGAGTCGATCGCAGCCATCCTGGTCAGCCCGCACTACCTGTACCGCGCGGAGTCCGCCGTGGATCAGGGCTCCCGCGCGCTGACGGATCTGGAGCTGGCCTCGCGCCTGTCGTTCTTCCTGTGGGGCAGCCTGCCCGACGACGCGCTGCTGTCACTCGCCGAGCAGGGGCAGCTCTCGAAGCCGGACGTGCTGAAGGCGCAGGTGCACCGCATGATTGCCGATCCGCGCGGCATCTCACTGACGCGTGATTTCGCCTTCCAGTGGCTCAACATCGCGAAGATGGACGCCATCGTCCCCTCGGCAGCGCTATTCCAGAACGCCAGCGGTGTCTACGACCCGCGCCCGGCGCTCAAGAAGGAGCTGGAGCTGTTCATGGACAGCATCCTGCGCGCGAACAGGCCAGTCACCGACCTGCTGACGGCCGACCATACCTTCATCAATGAGCAGGTCGCGCTGATCTATGGCAACACGGACATCCGCGGCAACGGCTTCCACAAGGTCACCTTGGCCGATCCGAACCGCCACGGCCTGCTGGGCAAGGGCGCGGTGTTGATGGTGACGGCCAACCCGAACCGCACCGCCCCGGTGCTGCGCGGCGCGTGGATCCTGGAGCGCATCCTCGGGACGCCGCCGGCGATCCCGCCGGCCAACGTGCCTGATCTCGGCGAGGCCATTAAGGGAAAGCCCGCGACGGTGCGCGAGCAGACCGAGGTCCACCGCCGCAACCCGGCGTGTGCGAGTTGCCACGCCGTGATGGACCCACTGGGTTTCGCACTGGAGAATTTCGACACGGTGGGTGCGTACCGCACGATCGACCCACAGTCGCGCCAGAAGATCGACACCGTGGCCACGATGCCGGACGGCCAAACGCTGACCGGCCCGGCTGACCTGCACAAGGCGCTGGCTGCTCGCAGCGACCAGTTCGCGGAGATCATCAGCGAGAAGCTGATGACCTACGCGGTGGGCCGCGTCATCGACTACAACGACATGCCGGCTGTGCGCGCCGTTGTGCGCAAGGCCAAGCCTGAAGGGCTGAGTTTCGAATCGCTGGTGATGGGCATCGTCAACAGCGATGCGTTCCGTCGCCGGGCACCGGCCGCAGCACTGCCGAAGACGACCACCGCTCAGATTGTATCGACCGTTCAGTAGCAGGCTGGAGGCACCAAGAACATGTTCATCACAAAGAAGCACATTCCCCGCCGTACGCTCCTCAAGGGTCTCGGCGCTGCCATCTCCCTGCCGCTGCTGGACGCGATGATTCCCGCTGGCACGGCGCTGGCGGACACCGCTGCGGTCGTTAAGCCGCGCATCGGCTTTGTGTACGTCCAGCACGGCGCAGTGGAGAAGTTCTGGGTGCCGAAGGGAACGGGCAAGGGCTTCGAGTTCTCGCCCATCCTCAAGCCGATGGAGGTGGTGCGTGACTACGTCACACTGTTCACCAACATCCGCAATAAATCCGGCGAACGCCAGAACCCGCCGCACGGCATCACCGAACAGGCGTGGCTGACGGTCCAGGATCCTCAGCTCAACACGTGGGGCCCCGAGGCGGGCATTTCGGTCGACCAGTTGATCGCGAAGGCGATCGGCAAGGACACGCCGCTGACGTCCCTGGAATTGTGCGCGGAGCCCGGAGGTGCCACCTCCTACACGGGTCTCAACCGCAGCCTGCCGCTGGAGGGCAATCCGCGTAAGGTGTTCAACACGATGTTCGGCCCCGGCGACTCCAACGCCGATCGCGTCGCGCGCCTGAAGGCCACCGACAGCCTGCTCGATTACGTGCTCGAGGCAAGCAGCAGCCTCAACCGCAAGCTTGGCGCCGCCGACCGCGCGCTGGTGAGCGATTACCTGGACTCTGTCCGCGACGTGGAAGGCCGCGTCTCGAAACTGATGGCGAAAGCCGACAGCCTCGGCGAGTTGCCCGACGCGCCGCGTGGCACGCCGGATGACTTCACCGAGCTGGTGGATGTGCAGTTCGAGATGGTGGCGCTGGCGTATCAGACCGGCCAGACACGTGTTGCTTCCCTGCGCATGATTAAGGAAGCCTCAATGCGTACCTTCCCCACCATTAACGTGGACGAGGCCTACCACCCGCTGTCACACCACGGCGAGGATCCGGGCAAGCAGGAGAAGCTGCGTCGCGTGCAGACCTGGCAGATGGAGCGTTTCGCGAAGTTCGCGCAGAAGCTCCAGAGCATCAAGGAAGGCAACCACAACCTCCTCGATACGGCGATGATCCTGTATGGGTCGAACCTCGGCAATTCGGACCTGCACAACTGCAGCCAGCTGCCGACCCTGATCATCGGCAAGGGAGGCAATTTCAAGGGTGACCAACACATTTCCGCCCCGAAAGACACGCCGCTCGCCAACGTGCTGCTGACGATGTCCCAGCGCGCCGGTGTTCCGATTGAGCACTTCGGCGACGCTACCGGCACCTTCAGCGAGGCGTAAGGCTATGGCACAAGGGGGAATCGCGGTGGCAGCGCTCGCCGTCGCACTGCTGGCATCCGCCGGCGCGACGGCCGGGAACATCGATGCACCGGTCAGGGCGGACGGCACCACGGCGCTGCAGGAGGCGACTTTCCAGGGTGACATCGCCGAGGCCAGGCGATTGATCAAGGCCGGCGCGGACGTGCGCGCGACCAACGCCTATGGCGTCAACCCGATGCAACTGGCCGCCGACAGCGGTAACACAGAGTTAATCGCGCTGTTGTTGAAGGCGGGCGCTGATCCGAGCTCCTCCAACGCTGACGGTGAGACAGCGTTGCATCTGGTGGCACGCGCCGGCAACACGGTTGCGGCGAAGCTACTATTGAAGGCGGGCGCGAAGGTCGATGCCCGTGAGAATTTCGGTGGGCAGACGCCGCTGATGTGGGCGGTTGCGCGGCGCCATCCGGAGATGGTTGAGCTGTTGGCGTCGAAGGGCGCGAATGTGAACGCCCGTAGTGCGATCCGTGACTATCAGCGCGTGGTCACGGCCGAGAGCCGTGCCAAGTCCCTGGACCGCGGCGGTTTCACGCCGCTGCTGTACGCTGCGCGAGAGAACTGCCGTGAATGCGCGGAGATCCTGCTGAAGCACAAGGCCGACGTCAACCTGGGCGACCCCAGCGACGTGGTGCCGCTCTCCGTCGCCATGCTTAACGCCAACTGGGACATCGCCCTGCGCCTCGTCGAGGCCGGCGCCGACGTCAACGCCTGGGACTGGTATGGCCGCGCCCCGCTGCACGTGGCCATCAGCACTATGCAGACCGCCAATAGCCGAAACCCGCTCGACAATGACCGTCCGAACAAGGCCACTGGCCGCGAACTGGTGAACCTGCTGGTAGAGCGCGGCGCCAATCCAAACCAGCAGCAGCATTTCGGCGCGTCGGGCTTCGGCGGTGCAGCGGACCGCGGCCTCACTCCCTTCCTGGTTGCCGCCGGCACCGGCAACATCGAGGTGGTGAAGTTGCTGCTGGCGCACGGCGCCAATCCGCGCCTGGCCACTGCCGACGGCCGCGGCCCGATTATTCTGGCCGTGAGTGCCCGCGGCGGTGGCCGTGGCGGAGCACCTGCCTTCGGTCCGCCTGAGAGCGGGGCCGCGCCGGAAGGCGAGGGCGGCGCTCCCCGCGCGGCGCGCGTTAACCCGCAGGTTGAATTGGTGAAGCTGCTAGCCCAGGCCGGTGCGGACATCAACTTGATGTCGAAGCGACACTTCCTCGCCCGTACCCGGGGTGGCTCCGCGCTGCACTATGTGGTTCGCAACGGTGGCAACCCGCAGGTTATCCAGGCACTGCTCGACCTTGGCCTTAACATCAACGCCCAGGACGAAGACGGCCTGACTGCACTCGATTATGCGATGGGACGAGGTTACATCCCGTTCCTGCAGATGGCGCAGCCGCCGAATACGGCGCTGGCTGCAAGCCTGCGCAAGCTCGGCGCGAAGCTCGAACTCTCCATGACCCCCGACTGGCCGCCGCAGGGCCCTCCCATCGCGACCGCCGTGTACGACTCCGTGCTCTGGCCGGTGGAATCGGTCGTCACGCGCTAAAAGGGAATCCCATGACCATCTCTCGTCGCCATTTCCTGCGTGGCAGCGCGCAGTTGACCCTTTCTGCGCCACTGTTGGGCGCCGCCGCGCCGCTGTGGGCCGCCTCGCCGCCCGCCGGCATCGACTATTCGCTGATCACCAAGCCGTTCGTCGGCAGGAAAGTCTCGGCGAAAGACATCATGCAGCAGGATGTCGGAGGGCTGGCGTTGTTCGCTGGGGCCGGCTGCAACGTGGTCGCGTTGGCGGGCAAGGACGGCGCGCTGCTGGTGGACGGCGGCCAGGCGGTGAACTCGGCGCTGCTGCTGCAGGCACTGCACGGCAGGCTTGGCACCCGGCGCATCCACACCCTCGTCAACACGCACTGGCACCCAGACCAGACCGGCCTCAATGAGGTGGCTGGCAAGGACCACGCCACGATCATCGCGCACGAAGTCACGCGTCTGGCCGTCGGCCGCATGCTGCGCTCGCCACTGTTCGACGGCACCATCGGTCCGCTTCCAGAGTCCGCGCGTCCGACGTTGACCACCTACGACCGGGGCACGTTCGAATTTTCCGGGGAAGAGGTGCAGTACCGCCACCTGCCGGGTGCCCACACCGGTGGCGACCTCTACGTGTACTTCCCGAAGCGCAATGTGCTGGTGGCTGGTGGTCCGGTGACCACTGACCGCTGGCCGGTGATGGACTATCTCAACGGTGGCTTCATGCACGGCTTCGTGCGCTCCTACGACCTCCTTGCCGAGCTTGTGAAGCCCGATACCCTTGTGGTGCCGGCCAACGGCCCGGTGATCACCGGCGCCGACGTGGTGAAGATGAAAGACCTGTATTGGGACCTTTTCAAACAGTTTTTCGTGCTCTTCAACAAGGGCCTGGGCCCACGGGATGTCGCCGAATTCAACGCCGGAAAGGAGTTCCGGGGTGTAGTGCCTATCGTGGCGGAACGACCGCTCATCGGTCATCCCGTCCTGAAGCAGCTGGGAGACCCGAGCCAGTTCCTGGAGTTCGCCTATCGCAGCACGCAGCTGGCGACGCTTCCGTTCTAGCAGCGCTACGCACCGTACTTGATTCATAAAACAAAAAAGATTCCGGGGGTTTCCATGTTCAGGTCTCGAAAACTCGTGCGGCCGGCTGTTCTCGCAGCCGTACTGGCTGGCCTCGCCACACCAGCGCTGGCCCATCACAGTTTCGGACAGTTCGACATGAGCGTTCCGAAGCACTGGTCCGGAACCCTTGCCGAGATGCACCTGATCAACCCGCATTCCTACATGGAAATCGACGTTGTCGATGAAAACGGCAAGAAAGGGCATATCCGCTGCGAGATGCGTGCAGCTGCGCTGCTGAGGCGTTCTGGCTGGTCCGCCGAGATGTTCAAGATCGGCTCGCACATTGAGGTCGATGGGCATCCTCACCGTACGGATGCCAATGCCTGCTACACCGAGAACTTCAAGCTCGGCGATGCGCCCATGAGAAATCGCAACGACCAGTTCCAGACGAAGGAGCTCGACACCTCCAAACGCGCGTTGCGCCTGGCCGACGGCCAGCCAAACATCAGTGGCGATTGGGCCGTGGAGCAACTCGTGCTCACCGTTCCCCCGAGCGGCGGCAACGGCTCCATGATTCCGAAGAGCCAGTCGGCGGCATTCGCGGCCGGCAAGATCACAGTGCAGCAGGTACAGGCCATGCAGCCGCCACGGCCTAAGACCGTGTACACGGTTCAAGGTCAGAAGGCGGCCGACGGCTTTGATCGGCTGTCCCCGAAGGACAATCCGTGGTTTGCCTGCAAGCCCACAAGCTTCATCCGGGATTGGACCGCGGACTGGCCGATCAACCAGTTCGAGCAGAAGACCACGCTGACCGGTGAGAAGGTCATCGATATCACCTATGGCCTGTACAACTTCCAGCGCCGCATCCATGTTGGCATGGCCAAGCATCCGGATCGTCTCAAGCCGAGCTATGCCGGTCACTCGATCGGCCGCTGGGATGGCAATACGCTGGAAGTCGATACCGTGGGCTTTGCCGCGGGCGTACTGTCGCCGCCGACGCGCAGCAGCGAGCAGCTGCATATCGTTGAGCGTTTTACGTTCGACCCGCAGAAGTTCTCGCTGCGGCGTGACTATTCGGTCACGGACCCGGTGTACCTGGCGGCTCCGTACGAGAGCTATGACGTCATGTACCTCTCGGACGTGCCGTTTCAGAAGCAGCCTTGCAAGGACATGACGCCGGAGTTCCAGAAGTAGCGGGCGAATGGGCTAGCTCCCTGGTGTGATCCTGCTGGGATCCACCTGGGGAGCGTCTAGGGCAGCTTGCCAGCGGCCCTAGCGTTGGGCCCGGACGTCACTGCGCTGGTGCAACACGCTCATACCACCGCTGATAAAACGCCAGCTTGGCCGCTTCCGGAGGCGACGCAAGCTCGGCACGGGCGCCCAGTTGCATCGCCTGCAGGTTGCCCTTGGCCTCGTAGGGTGCCCACTGAGGCAGGCCAGCGCCGTTTGGATTGCCTCTGCGGGCGAAGTTGATCCAATAGGCCATCATGTACTGGGCCACCTCATGGTCAATGTCTCGCCAGGGTCGATTGGCGATTAAGTTGTTCCAGATGAATTGGGCCTCACCGCCATGCGTCGCTCCCGACGCGCGCGCAGGCCACAGGGGCGGGCCTGGCGGCTCGTGCGTGAAGTAATACAGATAGCCTTTGGCGCCAGTCTGGGTTTGCAATCGAACATAGTTGCGATCGACCCAGGCGAGCTCATCCCGGAAAGCGTCGTATTGGGACTGCGTCGCAACCTCATCGTCGCTGGCGGGATACAGCATCATGTATTCACTCGCCATGTCACCGAAGCGTCGCTCGGCACGCTCTCTCCATGACGCTGCAGTGGTTGGCTGCAGGAAAAATGTGCCTTCGTCCTTGTTTGAGCCCGCCATGACGGCGACCCTGTTCTGTTCGCCGCGTGCATAGATTTCGGCAGGGTCTTTGGGAAAGAAATATCCGTCTGTGACAGGACCTGCACCGCGAGCCGCACGCAGTACCTCATCTGCCGGCTTGGCGCGCAGTTCAGCCAGCGACGACGCCTGTAGCGTCTCGGCTGCCTTCAGCCCCCCAGCCTCGGCGTCAGCGAGTTTTCGCACTGGGGCAATCGACAAGCCCAACCACGCCCCGCTTTGGGAAATCGCGCGATTGAAAAGTCCCTTGGTCCGCGGTGAGGCGACGAGATTTGAAATGCTGGTAGCGCCCGCCGAGTTGCCGAACACCGTGACGTTGCGTGGGTCACCCCCAAAGCCCGCAATGTTGCGTCTTACCCATTGCAACGCTGCGGTCTGATCCAGGAAGGCCTGGTTCGCCGCCCAGCGATGATCTCCCTCCTGCGTAAGTTCGGGATGCGAGAAGAATCCCAATGCGCCAAGACGATAATTCAGTGTGACGATGACGACGCCTTGGTTGGCAAAGCGCTCGCCATCGTAGGCAGGCTGCGAACCAGACCCAGAGTTGTAACCGCCCGGATGCAACCACACCATGACGGGGAGCTTGTCGCCGGAGCGCTGCGCGGCAGTAAAGACATTCAGGTAGAGGCAGTCTTCGCTCATCTTGGTGGCAGTACCCTGAACGGTGGCCTGCATGCAAATAGGGCCAAACTCGTCGGCCGTGCGAACCCCGTCCCACTTGGCCACTGGCTGCGGCGCGCGCCAACGCAACTCACCGATAGGCGGTGCCGCGAAGGGGATGCCCTTGAACACACGCACGGTGGGTGTCCTGCCGGCGATGCCAGCTACGAGACCGGAATCGAGCTTGATGGGTTCGGGAATCCCGGCCAAGGCTAGACTGCCCGTGCCGGCAAGACAGAGCAGTGTCACTAAGCGAATGTAGGTGTGCATGGGGTTGGACCGAGCGGCTGTGAGAATTTTCATGGTAATTGCAGAATCAATGGAATGGTGCACGTATTCCGCTTCGGCCGATGAAAAGCGTATTCTTCAGAAAAACCATTCGTGTCATCGACGCACTGTCGGGGGATCCATGAGGCGAGCATTATTGGCTGTGGTGGGCGCTACGCTCGCGATAGGTGGGGCGGTCTGTCTGGCGGCGGGCAGCAGCGCGCGTCCAGAT
>CANGFJ010000017.1 GCA_947453065.1 Pseudomonadota bacterium | reverse complement strand
GACCGAAAAGTTCACCTTCAGCGTGCGCGATGACGCCGTGGCGGCAAAGATCAATGCCACCGTCGGCAAGCGCGTCGCGCTGGAATACGACCAGCACAAGTGGATTCCCACCTCCTGTTTTGGCGACACCGAGTACTTCGTGACGGGCGTGCGCGCCACCGAATAACGGCGTCCGCGTGGATAAGGGCGGCCGCATGCCCCAGACTCCGCCCATGAAATCTCGAATTCCTGCCCGTCCCCGCCCGCCTGGCCGCGCCCCGTCGCGTGATGCTGTTCCCGACCGCGCGGCTCCCCGCAGCTCCGGTCGTACCTCTTCGGGTCGCGCGTCGGGGCGTGTGCCGGCCCGGGCGGCTGCGCCGATCAAGGCGTCTGGCCGGGCTCCCGACCGCGCACCGGGCCGTGGGCCTGCCCGTGCTGCCGGCGCTGACCGCGCGCCCGGTCGCGCTCCCGCTCGCGCCTCGGCGCCTGCCCGGGCGCCGACCCGCGCCCCCGCCCGCGCTCCTGCAGCGGCTCCCGCCCGCCCTGTCGCTCCGGCACCGGTTGCCCGGACAGCGCGCCACGGCGTGGTGCGGGTCATTTCCAAGCTGGGCCTCGGGTCACGGACCCAGGCCGCCCAGTGGGTGCGCGAAGGCCGCGTCAGCGTCAATGGCACGGTGGTCCATGACACCGAGACGCCCGTGCGCCAGGGGCTGGACCGCGTCGAAATCGCTGGCCAGGCGCAGGCTGCCGTCGATCGCCTGGTCCTGATGCTGAACAAGCCCCGTGGGCTCATCACCACGACCCGCGACGAACAGGACCGCGAGACCGTCTACAGTTGCTTCGGCGACGAGGAAATGCCCTGGGTCGCGCCCGTGGGCCGGCTCGACAAGGCCAGCGAGGGCCTGCTGCTGTTCACCAATGATCCGGCCTGGGCCGCGCGCGTCACCGATCCGGAGACGGGGCCGGCCAAGACCTACCACGTGCAGATCGATCGCCTGCCCGACGAGACCCTGCTGCAGGGCCTGCAGCAAGGCGTGACGGTGGATGGCGCTCACCTCTCCGCGCGGTCGGTCAGCGTCCTGCGGCAGGGTGGCCGCAACGCCTGGCTGGAGATCGTGCTGGAAGAGGGCCGCAACCGGCAGATCCGGCGCCTGCTGGCTGCCTTCGAGGTGTCGGTGCTGCGCCTGATGCGCGTGGCGATCGGGCCCCTGGTGATGGGCGAACTCCCCAAGGGGAAATGGCGCATCCTGACGGACGCGGAGATCGACGCGCTGGGCTAGACGCCAGCGGCGCCAGCTTAACGCGGTCGCTGCGGCCTGAACGCCTGCTCGATCAGGGCCACGGCTTCCGGGCCGTCCCAGGCTTGCGCCCCGTAGACCTTGCGCAGGACGCGCCCATTGCCATCCACCAGCAGCGTCAGCGGCAGGCGTGAGGCACCCAGCATCTGTTCCAGCTGCAGGCGCACGTCGATGTACTGATTGATCGTGGAATGGGCGGCCTTCAGGAAGGCCAGTGCCAGCGCCGGGTCATCGTCGGTGGAGATGCCGATGACGGTGAAGGGCGTGGACTGCTCGCGCCAGGCCAGCCGCTCCAGCGAGGCCATCTCGTCGCGGCAGGGCCCGCACCAACTGGCCCACACGTTGATCACCAGCGGCTTGCCCCGATAGCTCGAGAGCGCGCGGTCGGGGCCATTGAGGCCCTTGAGCGT
Source organism: Pseudomonadota bacterium (assembly GCA_947453065.1). Taxonomy (GTDB): domain Bacteria; phylum Pseudomonadota; class Gammaproteobacteria; order Steroidobacterales; family Steroidobacteraceae; genus ZC4RG30. The sequence continues at coordinate 22,188 of CANGFJ010000017.1, read as the reverse complement.
GGCCTCGCGCAGTGGCTGGCCGACCGGCACCTCGCCGGGTGGGGCGGCCAGCGCCGCGCCGGTCAGTCCGGGGCCCATGGCCAGCCAGGGCAGCACCAGCAGGGCGAGAAGCGCGAAGGGTTTCATCCCGGTGTGATGCCAGTTGGCGAGGAAGAACGCAACCGGCCGGACTTCCCTCTAGAATGGCCCGCAGAAAAATCCGTCCTAAAGGGGTTGGCGTGAAACATCACATTCGTCTGGCGGGCCTTGGTGCCCTGTTGGCTGTGTCCCTGCTGGGTTGCCAGAAGGCCAAGGCGCCGGTTGCGCCGCCCGCTGCCCAGGTCACGGCAGAGCGCCTGCTCAAGGCCGCCGATGAGCCCTCGCAGTGGATGACCTACGGCGGCTCGTATTCCGAGCAGCGCTTCAGCAAGCTCGCGAAGATCAACCGCGACACGGTCAAGACGCTGGGCCTGTCGTGGTTCGCCGATTACGACACCAACCTGCAGCAGACCGGCACGCCGCTGTTCGTCGATGGCGTGCTGTATGTCTCTACCGCCTGGAGCAAGGTCTACGCCTTCGATGCGAAGACCGGCAAACAGCTCTGGCAATACAACCCCAAAGTGCCGGGCGAGTGGGCCGCGAAGGTCTGCTGTGGCCTGGTGAACCGCGGCATTGCCGCCTACAACGGCAAGATCTACGTCGGCACGCTCGATGCCCGCCTGGTGGCGCTTGATGCGAAGACGGGCAGCGAGGCCTGGTCGACGCTGACCTTCGAAGGCTCGAAGGACGACCCGACCAATCGTTACTCGATCACCATGGCCCCACGCATCGTGAAGGGCAAAGTGATGATCGGCGCCTCGGGCGGCGAGTTCGGTGTGCGCGGCTGGATTGCTGCTTACGACGCCGAGACGGGCAAGCAGGTGTGGCGCTTCTATACGGTGCCGGGCGACCCGGCCAAGGGCTTTGAGAACGAGGCCATGAAGAAGGCCGCCGGCACCTGGAGCGGCGACTGGTACAAGGTCGGCGGCGGTGGCACGGTCTGGGACGCGGCGGTCTATGACCCGACCACTGACCTGCTGTACTTCGGCACCGGCAACGGCACGCCGTGGAACCAGGCGGCGCGTGATCCGAAGGGCGGCGACAACCTGTACGTCGCCTCGATCATCGCGGTGAAGCCGGATACCGGCGAGTACGTCTGGCACTACCAGACCACGCCGGCCGACACTTGGGACTATGACGCTGTCAGCCCGATGATGACGGCCGACGTCACGTTCGATGGCAAGCCGCGCCACGTGCTGCTGCAGCCGAACAAGAACGGTTTCTTCTACGTGCTGGATGCGGCCAGCGGCGAGTTGCTGCGCGCCGATGCGTTCACGGAAGTGAACTGGGCCAAGGGCGTGGACCTGAAGACCGGCCGTCCCACTGTGGTGAAGGAAGCCCGCTACGAGAAGAAGCCCTTCAACCTCTCGCCGGGCGTGCAGGGCGGCCATGGCTGGCACTCCAACGCCTTCAGCCCGGACACGGGCCTGGTGTACGTGCCGACGCAGCGCGCCTACTTCCCGATGGTCGGCGACCCGAAGTACAAGCCCAGCGATGTGGGCTACAACCTGGCCCTCGATTTCGCGGCGCCGATGACCTACTACCAGAAGAACCCGGCCGAGAAGCAGGGCTTCGTGGGCTTCCTGCAGGCCTGGGACCCCGCCACCGGCAAAATGGTGTGGCAGGGCGAGGAGAACCAGGGACCGACCGGCGGCGCGATGGCGACCGCGGGTGGCCTGGTGTTCCAGGGCGGCGGCGCGGCGTCTGAATTCCGCGCCTATGACGCCAAGTCGGGCGAGAAACTGTGGAGCTTCCCCACGCAGACGGCCGTGCTGGCCGGTGCCATCACCTACGAGCTGGAGGGCCAGCAGTACGTGGCGGCCAGTGTCGGCGGCCAGGTGCCCGGTGGGTACTTCGCGCCGAACTATTCGCGCCTGCTGGTGTTCGCGCTGGACGGCAAGGCCACGCTGCCTGCCGCGCAGGCCTATACGCCGCCGCCGCTGGATCCGCCGGCTGCCACGGCTACCGCTGAGGTGGTCACGGCCGGTGGCGCGCTCTATGGCAAGTACTGCTCGGCCTGTCACGGGCAGAGCGGCCAGACGCGGGGCTCGACCTTCCCCAACCTGATGATCACGCCGCTGCTGCACACGCAGGAAGGCTTCAACCAGGTGGTGCTGCAGGGCGCCCGTTCAGAGCGCGGCATGGCCTCATTCGCATCGGTGGTCGATGCCGCCGGTGCCGAGGCGCTGCGTGCCTACATCATCGACCGCGCTATTGAGGCAAAGAAGGCGATGCCGCCGCCGGTCTCTGCCCCCAAGCAGCAGCATGAGTAAGGCCATGAACCGCACCCGCATCCTGGGCCTGTGTGCCCTGCTGAGTCTCTCGCTGCTGGGCTGCCAGAAGGCCAAGTCGCCTGACAAGGCGCAGGGCCCGGTCGCCAACGTGACGGCCGATCGCCTGCTCAAGGCCACGGACGAGCCGTCGCAGTGGCTGACCCACGGTGGCAGCTACGAAGAGCAGCGTTACAGCCGCCTGGCGCAGGTCAACCGCGAGACGGTCAAGACGCTGGGCCTCTCCTGGTTCGCGGACTACGACACGAACCTGTCCCAGGCCGGCACGCCGCTGTTCATCGACGGCGTGCTGTATGTGTCGACCGCGTGGAGCAAGGTCTACGCGTTTGACGCAAAGACCGGCAAGGCGCTGTGGCAGTACGACCCGAAGGTGCCGGGCGAGTGGGGCATCAACGTCTGCTGTGGCCTGGTGAACCGCGGCGTGGCCGCGTGGAACGGCAAGATCTATGTCGGCACGCTGGATGGGCGACTGGTCGCGCTCGATGCGCGCACCGGCGCGCCGGTCTGGTCGATGCAGACCACCGACAATGCCTGGCGCTATGCGATCACCGGTGCGCCGCGTGTCGTGAAGGGCAAGGTGCTCATCGGCAACGCCGGCGGCGAGAACGACGTGCGTGGCTATGTCAGCGCCTATGACGCCGAGACGGGTAAGCAGCTCTGGCGCTTTTATACGATCCCTGGCGACCCGTCACAGCCGCCCGAAAACGACGCGATGAAAATGGCCGCCGCCACCTGGCCCAAGACCGGCGACTGGTGGAAGATCGGCGGCGGCGGCACCGTGTGGGACGCCATCACTTACGATCCGGTCTCGGACCTGCTCTACATCGGCACCGGTAACGGCACGCCGTGGAACCAGCGCTTCCGCGATGCCAAGCATGGCGACAACCTGTTCCTGGCTTCCATCGTGGCGCTGAAGCCCGACACGGGCGAGTACGTGTGGCACTACCAGCAGACGCCCGGTGACAACTGGGACTTCGATGCGACCCCGCACATCATGGTCGCCAACCTGAAGATCGATGACGCCGATCATCGCGTCGTCATGCAGGCCTCGAAGAACGGCTTCTTCTACGTGCTGGATGCGGCCAAGGGCACGCTGCTGCGCGCCGACGCCTTCACCGAGATGAACTGGGCCACGGGCGTCGACAAGAAGACCGGCCGTCCGATCGAGAACAAGGCCGCGCGCTACCAGGACGGCAAGCCCTTCAACGGCCTGCCCGGTCCGCAGGGTGGCCATGCCTGGCATCCGATGTCCTACAGCCCGGACACGGGGCTGGTGTACATCCCGACGCAGGAAGCCTATTTCCCCTGGGTCGAGGACCCGAAGTACACGCACCGCAAGGTGGGCTACAACCTGGGCATCGATTTCGGTGCGCCGGGCTGGTTCTACCAGAAGAACCCGAAAGAGAAGAACGCCTTCCAGAGCTACGTGAAGGCCTGGGATCCGGTCGCTGGCAAGGAAGTCTGGCGCGGTGAAGTCAGCCAGGGCCCTGCTGGCGGCACGCTGGCCACGGCCGGTGGGCTGGTGTTCCAGAGCGGTGGCAGCAGCCAGGAATTCCGTGCCTATGACGCCAAGACCGGCGAGAAGCTGTGGCACCTGGATGCGCAGACAGGCCTGGTGGCCGGCGCCATCAGCTACGAGCTGGACGGCCAGCAGTATGTGGCGGTGAGCGTGGGCGGCAACATGCCCGGCGGGTACTTCGCGCCGAACTACTCGCGCCTGCTGGTGCTGTCGCTGGGCGGCAAGGCCACCTTCCCGCCGTTGAAGGACTACACCCCGCCGCCGCTGGATCCGCCGGCCAACACGGCTGCTCCGGAAGTGGTGGCCGCGGGCGCTGCCGTCTATGGCAAGTACTGCGCGGCCTGCCATGGCGTCAATGGACAGACGCGTGGTGCGACCTTCCCCGACCTGACGCGTACGCCGTTGCTGCACACGCAGGAGGGCTTCAACCAGGTCGTCCTGCAGGGTGCGCGCGCGGCCAAGGGCATGGTGTCGTTTGCGACCGAGCTTAAGGCCGAGGATTCGGCCGCAGTGCTGGCCTATCTGGTGGACCGTGCGACGCAGATGAAGTCTGCGCCGCCGCCGCCTGCGGGCCTGCTGGCACCGCGCGAGGCGCCCAAGCAGGCGCACGAGTAAGCGGGGCCGCGCACCGGCGTGGAGGCCGGCGGGAAGCTACTCTTCCTGCTCGGCTTCCTCGCGGCGCCGCTGCCGGTCCTCGGCTTCCAGCCGCTCGTCCTCGATGAGGTCGAGCATGGCCTCCAGGTCCACGACCACCTCTTCGCGCTTGAAGTGACCCGTCAGTGGCGAGTCGGGCTTCAGCAGGCTGGTCTCGTACAGGTGCCAGATCTCATGTGCGTACTGCGTTTCCAGCAGTTCGGGCGCTGCACGCCCGAAGGTCTCGCGCATGTTGTTCACGTCGCGCTCCAGCATGCGGAACGCGTTGTTGTTGCTCGCGGCGTTGACTGCCTGGGGCAGGTCGATGATGACCGGCCCTGAGGGGTCGAGCAGCACGTTGAATTCCGACAGGTCGCCGTGGATCAGGCCGGCGCAGAGCATCAGCACGATCTGCCGGATCATGAAGGCGTGCCATTCGCGCGCCTGTTCCGGCTCGAGCACCACGTCGTTGAGGCGGGGGGCCGGGTTGCCGTCGGCGCCGCGCACCGTTTCCATCAGCAGCACGCCGTCGAACACGCCATAAGGCTGCGGCACGCGCACGCCCGCGGCGGTCAGGGCGTAGAGCGCATCGACCTCGGCGTTCTTCCACTCCGTTTCCTGGACGCTACGACCATGCTTGCCGCCCTTGCCCATGGCGCGCGCATCGCGGCTGCCGCGGACCTTGCGGCCCTCCTGGTACTGGGCGAGCTTGTGGAAGCCGCGGTGGTTGGAATCCTTGTAGACCTTGGCGCAACGGATGTCGTCGCCACAGGCCACGAGGAAGACAGAGGCTTCCTTGCCGCTCTTCAATCGACGCACCACCGAGTCGATGATGCCGTCATCAACGAGGGGCCGCAGTTCCCGGGGAGTTTTCATTGTGTGCAAGTGTAGTGGAATTCGCGCGCGCGGCCTTGAACGGCGCAGCGATCGTGAGAGTATCGCTGGCATGTTTACCCTGCTCATCGCCAACAAGAACTACTCGTCCTGGTCGTTGCGGCCCTGGGTGCTGCTGCGCAGCCTGGGCATCGCCTTCGAGGAAGTGCTGATTCCCTTCGGGTCCAGCCCGCCCGGCGGGTCGATTGCCGAGCGCTCGCCCAGCGGCAAAGTGCCCTGTCTGATCGACGGTGCGGTGCAGGTCTGGGACTCTCTCGCGATCACCGAATACCTGGCCGAAGCGCACCCGCAGGTGTGGCCGCAGGATCGCGTCGCCCGCGCCTGGGCGCGCAGCGCGGCGGCGGAGATGCACTCCGGGTTTTCGGCCCTGCGCAACGTGTGCAACATGACGTGTGGCCAGCGCGTTGTGCTGCACAGCCTGCCGCTCGCGCTCGCGGCAGATCTGGGCCGTCTGGATGGGCTGTGGCAGGAAGGGCTGGCCCGGTTTGGCGGGCCTTACCTGGCCGGTGAGGTGTTCTCGGCAGTCGATGCGTTCTTTGCCCCGGTGGCGTTCCGCGTGCAGACCTATGGGCTGGCGCTGTCGGCGCCGTCGCAGGCTTATGTGGCCCGCTTGCTGGCCGTGCCGGCGATGGCCGAGTGGTATGCCGCGGCTCTGGCCGAGCCGTGGCGTGAGGCGGCCCATGAGGCCGAGACGCAGGCCGCAGGTACGGTGACGCAGGACCTGCGGGCACGCTGATGAGCGGCACGGGGATCCGCCCGGCGGGCATTACGCTGGCCTGATTACCAGCGTTTCGAGACGCCGACAAACACCAGCAGGTCTTCGGCCGAACGGCTGATGCCGACGTTGGTGCCCAGGTCCAGCTGCAGGTCTTCGTTGATGCCATAGGTGAGGCCGGAGTTGAAGCTCAGCGAGGCAGGCCCGTTGCCCACTTCCGACACGACCTCCAGGAAGCCGCCCAGTGCGCCGACGATGTCATGGCTGAACGACGCGGAGTTGAGCCAGATATAGCTGTAGCCCGTGTTGGCATCGTTCCGCACGAAATCCACTTCGGTCATGGCACCCAGGGCCCAGCCTGCACCCAGCTCCAGGGCCACCGGGAGGATGACGCCGCCCTCGACCGAGTTGTTGCCCAGCCCCGACTTGCCGGTCGGCAGTTTGACGAAGGGCATGATGCCCAGGGCCGTGTCACCGCCGTCGTTGCCCCAGAAGTTGTATTTGAGCCGCAAGGTCACATCGCCCGTGCCGCTGAGCTTGCTGACGCGTCCGGCGTCACGATCGTCAATCCGGCTCATGCGGTGGGTTTCGAGGATGACGTGCAGGTCCACGTCTTGTGCCAGGCCGATGCGCAGGTTGAAGGGTGCGAAGTTCCATTCGCTGAGGCGAACGGACGCATGGTCTGAGTTGTAGGTGTCCTGCGCGAACTCAAAGAGGCTGGCCTCCAGCTGCACACGACCCGGCTCTACGGTAAACGGGCTTTCCGTCGCATCGGGACGGTCGGTGGTCATCTCGCGGGCGGCCTGCGCGCCGCTGGCGGAGAGGGCAAGCAGCAGTGCGGCTGTGGTGGCGACGTGGCGCATGGTGAAGATCTCCCTGATCTGTTCGAGCAATATGTCCGGAATGGACCTATTGAAACGACCGCGCTGCCGCAACGCGAGCACCACGCCTTGAAACTGGGAGCTGGTCGTCAATACGGACATCCCACACAATGCTCCGCATGAACGCCAACACACCCAAGACGGACGGCCTGAGTGGTGAGGACTGGTCCGGCGCGATGGGCGAACGCTGGCTGGCTCACCTGGACCAGTTTGAAAGCATGATCGCGCCAGCGGGCGAGGCCTTGCTGGTGCATGCCGCGTTCGCGGCGGGCGAGCGCGTGCTGGATGTGGGCTGCGGCGGCGGGGCGACCAGCCAGGCGGTGGCCCGCTGCGTCGGGCCGCAGGGTCAGGTGCTGGGCCTGGATCTCTCGGCCCGACTGGTGGCAGAGGCCACGCGCCGTGCGCAAGGCGCGGGGCTCGGCACCCTGCAGTTCATGACGGCCGACGCGACCACTGCCCAGCCGCCGGGCGCTCCCTTTGATCGCTTGCTGTCGCGCTTCGGCACGATGTTCTTCGCCGATCCCCCCCAGGCGTTCCGAAACCTGGGCAGCCTGGTGCGGCCGGGTGGTCGGGCCGACCTGCTGGTCTGGGCACCGGCCAAGGAAAACGAGTGGATCTCGAAACTCATGGGCATCCTGCGCAGCCATGTCGACGTGCCACAGCCACCACCGGGCACGCCGGGCCCGTTCTCGCTCGATGACCCGGCGCTGCTGCGCGGCCTGCTGGAGGGCGCCGGGTTCAACCCGGTGACGTTCACGCGCTGGCACGGGGTGCAACGCATCGGGGGGGCGGGGTCCGACCCGGCCCGTGCCGCACGCTTTGTGTTCGACGGGATGTCGTTTGGTGCCCTGCTGGCGGAACAGCCTGCTGCCGTACGCGAAGCGGCCGAGGCAGAAATTCTCGCGCTGCTCACCGCCCACCACACGCCGCGGGGCGTTGAGATGGGCGCGAGCACCTGGCTGGTGACAGCGCGCCGCTAGCGGCGCCTGTGCCGGTCAGTTGACCGGTAGCGGCGCATCCAGCGTGACGGTCAGGGGCGTGCCGGCCGGCAGGACGACTTCCGTGCCGGTGTTCTTGGCGGCGGCCAGGCCCGCCGCACCGCCCAGCAACCCGCCGATGAGGCGACCTTTGTTGTCGCCCATCTGTTTGCCGAGGATCGCGCCGGCCAGTGCACCGCCGGCAATCTTGGCGGTGTCGCGCCCCGTGTCGCTCTTGCCCTGCTGCAGCAAGGTGCTGTGGATGCCGACGACTTTGCCGGGCTGCAGCTCCAGTCCATCGAAGCGCAGGCCCAGTGTCGGCACGCCGCCGACCTGGTGACTGCCGGACACCACTTCGCTGACAGTGCCGTGGATCAGCGCACCGGCGGGGATGGCACGACGGCCTTCGATCATCACGGCTTCGTTGAGGCGTGCACTCACCGGGTCGCCCAGGTGGGCCGTTTTGGTGGACACCTCATCGACCAGTGCGGCCTGGAACTGGGTGCCGGCCGGCAGGATGAGGGGAGCGAGCTGCGGTGCGGGGGCTGCCACGGGCGCTGGAGGCGGCGTGGCCTCGACCTGTGTGATCGCGGCGCTGGGTGTTCCCCTGACAGCCTGGGCGGTGGGCTTGGCAGCCTGGGGCTTTTTCTTGGCGGCCTGGGCGGCCTTGGCTTCAGCGGCCTGCTTGGCGGCCAGTTCGGCTTCGCGCTGGGCCACGGCCTGTTCGCGCTCCTTCAGGGCCAGGTCCGCTTCGCGCCTGGCCAGTTCCGCTTCCTTGGCAGCCAGGTCGATGGCCTGCGAGGCAGGTGCCGGAGCAGGTGCAGCCGCTGTTCCGGAGGCCGGTGGGACTGCACCACTGCAGCCTGCGAGGCAGAGGACGGTCAGCGACCAGGCCCAGCGGAGGGAGGGGACGGGCGTATTCTTGCGGGACATGGTTCAACTCCGGTTGAGGATCAAGGAACGCCACAGACATGACCGATTGCCCCGAAATCAAACTCGGCTTCTACCGCCATTACAAGGGTGGAAACTACGAAGTGCTGCATCTGGCCCGAGACTCGGAAACTGCAGTCTGGCTGGTCGTGTACCGGGCCCTGTACGGGGAGCGGGGGCTGTGGGTGCGGCCTGCGACGATGTTTGCAGAAACCGTTGAGCAACAGGGTGCGCGCATTGCCAGGTTTGCGTATCAGGACAATCCGCCATCTTCCCCGGAGCAGACATGACAGCGCCAGCCTATTGCCTCTCCCTGCGCATCCGCCACCCGTCCATCGACCCACAGGAACTCTCGCAGGCCTTCGCCCTGCAGCCGCTGCATGCGTTTCGCGCAGGCGATCTTCGGGCTGACAGGCAGGGTTCCGGCTCCACGCGGCATGCCGCCAGCTACTGGCTGGTAGACCTGGTGCCTGGACTCTCTACGGCGCTTGCCTTCGAGTCTTCGCTTCCTGAGGCGATCGGTGTGTCGTCCGTGGCCCGGCAACGACTGGGTGACATGGCGATGGGCAACCCGGGTTTGGCGCTGTCGCTGATCGTGACGCAGGTGTTGAAGACCCGGGCCGAGTTGCTGACGCGCCTTGTGGCCGAAGGCGGCGATGTCACGCTGCTGGTCGAGCTTTCGACCCAGACGCTGCAGGGATTCAGCCTGGCGCCGCCGGTGCTGCGTGCGCTTGCGGACCTGGCCGTGACCGTCAACGTCGAATTTGCCGAGGTCTGACGGCATGCAGTTCAAGGATTACTACGCGGTGATGGAAGTCGCGCGCGACGCGACGCAGGCGCAGATCAAACAGGCCTATCGTCGGCTGGCGCGCAAATACCATCCGGATGTCAGCAAGGAAAAAGACGCCGAGAAGCACTTCAAGGAGTTGGGTGAAGCCTATGAAGTGCTCAAGGATGCCGAGAAGCGCGCCGCCTATGACCAGCTGGGCACGGGGCATCGCGCAGGCGAAGAGTTCCGGCGGCCATCCGACTGGGACACCGGCTACGAGTACCGCGGCGATGGTGCTTCGCCCGATGATTTCTTTGAGTCGCTGTTTGGTCGCCGTTACCAGGAGGCCGACGAGCGCGGTTCGCGGGACCATCACGCCAAGGTGCAGGTCGATCTGGACGCGGCGCTGAACGGTGGCGCCCGTAGCTTCACCCTGCGCATGCCCGAGCACGATGCCAAGGGTCGCCTGGTCACGCGGGAGCGCGTGCTGAATGTGAAGGTGCCGCGCGGCGTGCGCGCCGGCCAGCAGATCCGGCTTGCCGGGCAGGGCGCACCGGCGCGGGGTCGCCGGCCCGCGGGCGATCTGTACCTGGAGGTCAGTTTCGAGCCGCACCCGCTCTATCGCGTCGAAGAGAACGACCTGTATCTGGATTTGCCCGTGGCGCCCTGGGAAGCCGCGCTTGGCGCGACCGTGCGCGTGCCCACGCCGGAAGGCAGCGTGGACTTACGACTACCGGCCGATTCGCAGAGCGGTGGCAAGCTGCGACTGAAAGGTCGTGGGCTGCCCTGCAGTCCGCCAGGTGACCTGTACGTCGTGCTCAAGGTCGTGTTGCCACGCGCGGACACGGACGCTGCGAAAGCGGCCTGGCAGGCGCTGGCCGAGGCCCTGCCATTTGATCCGCGCAGCGCCTTGGGGGCCTGACAGTCGTTTCGAGACGCAGGTGGCGCGCGCCTTTCGGTTAGACTTGCACGATGAATCTTCCCCGCTCTTCCTGGATGCTGGCACTGGCTGCCTGTATTCCGATGGCCCAGGCCGCTGACGGTCTGCAACTCTCCGGTACGGCCCGTGTCCGGTACGAATCGTTCTCTGGCCAGCCGCGCCCTGCGTTCAAGGACGGTGACCAGTGGATCTCGCTGCGCACGACGCTGATGGCGCAGCAGGACCTTGGTCCGTTGAAGTTCGTGGGCGAGCTCTACGACAGCCGGGTCTATCTGGCCGACCAGCGCAGCGCCCTCACTACCAACGATGTGAATGCGCTGGAACTGACGCAGGCCTATGTGGCCGCGGACCTGGGCGCCGTCCTGGGCAAGGACAGCGACCTGGCGGTGCAGGCAGGCCGGTTTACGCTGAACGTGGGTTCGCGTCGCCTGGTGGCAGCCGATGATTTTCGAAACACGACCAATGCCGTCACGGGCCTGAAGTCGGACTTCAAGTTCGGCGGTGGGTACACCGGCAACGTCTACTACACCTTGCCGCAGCTGCGCTTGCCCGACACGCTGCCCGCACTGCTGGATAACGACATCCGCTGGGACCGCGAGAGTTCGGCAGCAGTGCTGTCGGGCGCCACGCTCACCTCGCCACGCCGTTTCGCTGGCGGCGCGCTGGAGGGCGCCCTGGTGGTGTTCCGCGAATACGATGCGCCCGGACGCCCGACGCGGGATCGCGACCTGCGCACGATCGACCTGCGTTATTTCCGTGACGCCAAGCCGGGCACGCTGGACTGGGAATTCGAGGCGGCCACGCAGACGGGCCATGTGCGCGCTTCGACGGCCGCGCTGGCGGCACGCAAGGCGGTCGATGCGGGTTTCGTGCACGCACGGCTGGGCTATCAGTGGAACACGCGCGGTAAGCCGCGGCTGGGCGTGGAGTACGACTGGGTCAGCGGCGAGGGCCGCGGTCTGCAGAGCCAGCGCTTCGACACGCTGTTCGGCATGCGACGCGGCGACTTTGCCCCGTCCGGCCTCTATAACCTCGTGGGCCGCGCGAACATCAGTTCGCCGGGGCTGCGTTTTGAAATGGCCCCGGATGCGCGCCTGGACCTCATGGCCACCGTGCGTGGCCTGTGGCTGGCCTCGCATACCGATGCCTTCTCGACGATCGGTATCCGCGATGCCACGGGTCGGGCAGGCGACCATGCCGGCACCCAGTTCGACACGCGCGTGCGCTACTGGCTGGTGCCGAAGAAGCTGCGGCTGGAGGTCAACAGCGTGCTGCTGGCCAAGGGCCGTTTCCTGCAAGAGGCCCCCAACGCGCGCAACAACGGCGATGCGCGCTTCGTGGCCGTGAGCCTGCAGACCAGCTTCTGATCAGCGGCTGTTACCGCGGCCCGTAGTGGGGCAGCGGTGCACCGAACTCATAGGCACCCAGATCCGGTGCCTTGCCCAGGAAGCCATCCGTCACGTTCGGCAGCACGGTGCCGGCGTCGATGGCCACGGCGCCCTTGCGCAGGCGCAGGTCGATGCTGTCGACCGGTACCACGTGGGTCACGTCACTGAAGTCCGGCATCGGTGCGTTGACAAAGATGTCGAAGTCCACGAGGCGGCTGTGCTGGTCCTGGCCGGTGGCCTTGGCGTAGTCCTTCAGGCTGGCAAAGGCACGCTGCACCAGCGGGGCGGTCTGGCCGGCAAGGCCAGGCGCCTTGCGGTCGTGGTAGTAGTTGCGCACTTCTTCGAAGGGCGGTGAGTTCCACGCGAAGGCTTCTTTCGAACCGGTGTTGGGGCGGAAGCCGTTGTAGTCAGACGTCGTGTAGTTGGTGAAGGTGTCGAGCGAGAACACCCGCGGCTGCGTCTGCTGGCCCAGGATCAGGTTGTTGCGCAGGTGCATGTTCGACACCGGCATCAGCTGCTTGAACTCCCCGATATAGGTGTTGTTGAAGTAGTAGATGCCCGAGGGTTCGCCGTGGATCTTCACCGGGCCCCACCAGCCGTTGTAGACCAGGTTGCGGATGAAATAGACCGGCCCGCCGAACACCGGCTGCGGGCTCATGCCACCCAGCACGGCGTTGAAGCAGCGGTTGCGCATCACCCGCACGTTGCGGGCCGAACCATCGGCCTCGATGCAGTTGTCGTGCATCACCGAGATGTCGTTGTTGTAGATGTCGATGGCCACGGGCATGCGGTCTGCCGGTGTGTTGGGGTAGCCATCGGGCATGCCATAAGTGGCGTGGTCCAGGCCGTCATGGAAGCCGCGCACGCGGTTGTACGCCATGACATGTCCCTGGCCATAGATCGAGACGGCATAGAACGACTTCATTTTGCCGCGCTCAAGGAAGTCGGGCCGATCGACCCAGGGCTTTACGGCGTACCAAGTGGCCAGGTAGTCCAGCGATTCACGGCCCAACAGGTCGTTGTCGGCGATGTAGAAGCCGCTGGAGCCGGACCAGTCGGAATGGATGGCGGTGCCGATGTCCACGAAGCGCGAGCGCTTGACGGTGAGGCCCTTGGCGCCGGCGATGTCTTTCTGCCCGGCCTCGATGGCGATGCCCGTGTTGCGGAAGGTGATGCCCTCGAAGTAGTGGTGGTCGCCGGCCATCAGGTTGAAGAGCACGGTGTTGTTGTCACCGTCGAAGATCACTTCGCCGTCGCCTGCCGCCACGATGGCAATAGGCTGGGTGGCCGTGCCCTTCTGCGTCAGGTAGTACGTGCCGTCCCAGGGCGTGCCGCAGCAGGTGGTGTACTTGCTGTTGAGCTCGTGGCTGTAGTGGTCGTGCTTGCTCAGGTAAACGCCGGCATGCATCAGCAGCGTGTCGCCGGCGTGGACGCGGGCCGGCGAGGCGCGGCTCCAGTCGCCGCCCAGGCCGGTCAGGAAGTACGCTTCGAGCAGTCCCGAGTAGGACGGTTCCTGGCGCGGACCGGTGTAGCCCGGCGGGTAGACGTGCAGCACGCGCCCCCCTGCAGCGGGCATGGGTTCGGCGCGCGTGTGAGCGGTCAGCGTGCGCGTGGCTTCGCCGCTGACGCCGTCCGGGTCGGTCAGGGTCAGGCGCACCTCGTAGTCCGTGTCTTCCTGCAGGTCGAGCAGGCTGCCGGAGAACAGGTTGGGCGCGATGTAGTCCAGCGAATTGCGCACATAGGTTTCTTCGCGCTGCAGACGCAGCAGGTCCAGGCCGGTGGACCAGTCCTGGGTGCCTTTGCGGCGATAGGCGACGGCGACCCGCGCGTTGCGGTTGTCATCGCCCTCGATGGTCCAGTCGAAGCCCAGGGCGATGAGCGTGGGGGGCTCGACCTGTAGGCTGCCGGTCGTCGTTGCGTTGCCACTGTAGGCCTGCGTGGCAAAACCCAGTGCGAGCAAGCAGGCAGCAAGCGGTTGCAGGTACTTCATCATCGACCCCCGAAAACAGGTTGTTGTTATGCCGGCGAGTATGCCGCAGCGGTTTGGCGGTTGCGGAAGAACCAGCGTTTAGCCAGTTCGGTGGCGGCGATGTAGCAGGTGACGACGGCCAGCAGGGTGAGGACGATGCCGGGCCGCAGCGGGGTCAGGCCAAAAAGCAGGGCGACGCTGCCCAGGTAGGGCAGTGCCAGGGACAGGGCCGCAACGAGCGCTGTGCTGATCCACAGCAGCCGCCCCGGACGACTGCGCCAGCAAGGCCCGTGTGTCCGCAACACCATGACAACGGCCAGCTCGGTCAGCAGCGAGACGACGAACCATGTGGTTTGGAAGACGGCCGCATCGGCCTGGAAGAACTTGCGTAGCAGCAGGAAGGTGAGCAGGTCGAAGGCACTGCTGACGAGTCCGAAGAGGATCATGAAGCGGCGCAGGTCCTTGAGCTGCCAACGTGTTGGCTTTGCCAGCTGCGCTGCGTCGACCTGGTCCGAGGCGATGGCCATGGACGGCAGGTCGGAAAGGAAATTATTCAGCAGGATCTGCTTGGCCAGCAGCGGCAGGAAGGGCAGCAGCGGTGTGACCAGCGCCATGCTGATCATGTTGCCGAAGTTCGCGCTGGTGGTGATGCTGATGTACTTGAGCGTGTTGGCGAAGGTGCGTCGGCCATCCTGCACGCCCTGGCAGAGCACCCCCAGGTCCGGTTGCAGCAACAGCACGTCGGCGCTCTCGCGGGCCACGTCCACCGCGCCTTCCACCGAGATGCCGATATCGGCGGCGTGCAGGGCCGGCGCATCGTTGATGCCGTCGCCGAGGTACCCGACGGCGTGACCGCGGTGTTGCAGGGCCCGCACGATGCGTTCTTTTTGCTGGGGGTCTGTTTCCACGAACAGGTCGGTCTGCTCGGCCTGTTGCCACAGGGCTTCATCCTTGAGTTGCGCGACCTGCTCGCCGGTCAACATCGAGAGCGGATCCAGGCCGACCGCTTCGGCCACATACGCAGCAACATGCCGGTTGTCGCCGGTGATGAGCTTGATGCGGATGCCCAGGTCTGCCAGGCGGCCAAGCGTTTGCCTCGCATCCGGTCGCGGGGGATCGAGGAAACACAGGAAGCCGAGGAAGCACAGGCCACGCTCGTCGGCGTGATCGTAATGACCTTTGGGCGCCAGGCTGCGACTGGCCAGCGCCAGCACGCGGAACCCCTGCCTGCCATGAGCGCGGCTGATGGCCTGCAGCGCATCGATGCCGGCAGCATCCAGGGGGCTCTCCCTGCCGTTGCGACGCACGGTGGTGCAGGTGGCCAGCACGGGGTCGAAGGCGCCCTTGGTGATGAGCCGGTGTTCAGCCTGGCCGGTCTGCGCAACAACAATCGTCAGCCTGCGCCGGATGAAGTCGTAAGGGATCTCGTCGACCTTGGTGTAGCCGGCGGTGTTCAGGCCGCGCTGCTGGCCGGCTTCGACCAGGGCTGTGTCCAGCGGATTCTCGATGCCACTTTCAAAGGCGGCATTGAGGTAGGCCCATTGCAGCAGGCCGGGGTCATCCTGCCCCGTGGCATCTTCGGTGGCCAACAGGCGCATGACACCGGTGGTCAGCGTGCCGGTCTTGTCGGTGCACAGGATGTCCATGCTGCCGAGGTTCTCGATGGCCTCCAGTCGGCGGACGATGACGCCCTGGCGCGCCATGCTGCGCGCGCCGGCGGACAAGGTGACGCTGACGATGGCCGGCAACAGCTCTGGCGACAGCCCCACCGCGAGCGCGACGGCGAAAAGCAGCGAGTCGAGGACCGGGCGCCCCAGCCAGTAGTTGGTCGTCAGCACGAACAGCACGATGACCACCATCAGGCGCACCAGCAGCAAGCCGAATTGCCGTACGCCCCGCGCGAAGTCGGTCTCTGGTGGCTGGCTGCGCAGGCGGGCGGCAATCTGGCCCAGCGCCGTGTCACGCCCCGTGTGCGTGATGAGCACGGTGGCGGTGCCGCTGCGCACCGAGGTGCCCAGGAACACGAGGTTGCTGCGGCGGGCGAGGGGCGTGTCGATGGGCAGCGTGCCGGGCTGCTTCTCGACCGGAAAGGACTCGCCGGTGAGGCTGGCCTCGCTCACCAGAAAATCAACGGCGGACAGCACGCGGCCATCAGCCGGCACCAGGTTGCCTGCCGACAGTTCGACGACGTCGCCGGGCACGAGCTCCTGCGTCGGAATCGTGAGCTGCTGTCCGCCGCGCAGCACGCGTACCTTCAGGGCCAGCCGCTGGCGCAGCGTGGCCACGGCGCTGGAGGCGCGGTATTCCTGCACGAAGCCCAGCAACGTGCTGCCCAGGACCACGACGATAATGATGGAGGACTCGATCCACTCTCCCAGCATCAGCGAGACGACAGCGGCAAAGACCAGGATCAGTACCAGCGGACTTTCGAACTGGTGCCAGGCCAGGCGCAGGGCGCTCAGCGAGGTTTCATCCTTGACGCTGTTCGGGCCGAGCTTCAGCAGGCGCTGTCGGGCCAGTTCGGCAGACAGACCGTGCTCGCCGCAGCCGAGCTGGCGGCAAAGCACCTCAAGCGTACTGCTGTGGGCGGTGGTTGGCGGCTGCCTCATGGGTCCACCCTACTCCGATGTGCAGGGGCTTTCGCCTGCCAGTCACAGCGCCCATAGTGAAGCGGCAACGGGAGTGTGCGATGAAGAATGAGCTGGATGAGTACCGCGTCGCCGCAGGCAGCCATGTCGACCTGCACAAGTGGCCCACGCGGGTGAAGCCGCAGTACCGCGATGACGACGATGCGCGGCTGCAGCTGGCCGAACAGGTGGAACGCACCAGTGAGCTGCAGGACCGGCTCTATGCCAGCAACAGCTGGTCTCTGCTGCTGATCTTCCAGGCGCTGGATGCCGCCGGCAAGGACGGCGCCATCAAACACGTGATGTCAGGCGTAAATCCAGTGGGCTGTCAGGTCGCGAGCTTCAAGCAGCCGACAGCCGAAGAGCTGGACCACGATTTCCTGTGGCGCACCACGCGGCACCTGCCGGAGCGCGGGCGCATCGGCATCTTCAATCGTTCGTATTACGAAGAGGTGCTGGTGGTGCGGGTGCACCCGGAACTCCTGCTGGGGCAGGGATTGCCGCCGGCGCTGCGCGACGGCAACCAGGTCTGGGCGCAGCGCTATCGGTCGATCACCGACTTCGAGGCGCACCTGGGGCGCAATGGCACGCGCGTGGTGAAGTTCTTCCTGCATGTGTCCAAGGAAGAACAGCGGCAGCGCTTTCTCGATCGCATCGACCACCCGGAAAAGAACTGGAAGTTCGCGCTGGGCGATGTCGCGGAGCGCGCGCACTGGAATGCTTACCGCGATGCCTATGAACACTGCCTGTCGGCCACCAGCAGCGAGGAGGCGCCGTGGTATGTGGTGCCGGCCGATGACAAGAAGACCGCGCGGCTGATCATCTCGCAGGTGATTAACGAGACGCTGTCGGCCCTGAACCTGCAGTATCCGCGCCTGGACAAGGCGCGGCGCGAGGAACTGCAGGCCAGCCGCCGGCTGCTGGAACCCTAGCGCGTGGCCAGCCGCCTGACGGCCACGTAGAAGACCGGCACGAAAAAGATCGACAGCGCCGCGCCGGTGATCATGCCGCCGACCACGGCGGTGCCAATGGCGTTCTGGCTGCCGGCGCCTGCGCCCCGCGCGATCACCAGCGGGAAGGTGCCGGCCATGAAGGCCAGTGAGGTCATCAGGATCGGGCGCAGGCGCTGCCGTGCGCCCTGCAGCGTGGCCGCCATCGGATCACGCCCTAGACGCTCGGCGCCAGCCGCGAACTCGACGATGAGGATCGCGTTCTTGGCGGCCAGGCCCATGGTCGTCAGCAGGCCCACCTGGAAGAAGATGCCGTTCTCCATGCCGCGCGCCGTCGCGGCCAGCAGGGCGCCGATGATGCCCAGCGGCACCACCAGCAGCACCGAGACGGGGATGACCCAGCTCTCGTACAGCGCGGCCAGCGCCAGGAACACCACCAGTAGCGACAGGCCATAGAGGGGCAGGGACTGCCCCGATGACAGGCGTTCCTGGTACGAGAGACCCGACCAAGCATAGGACACGCCGGCGTTCATGCCGTCGATGATCTGCTCGACATGGGCCAGCGCCGTGCCGGTGCTCTGGCCCGGCGCCGCGGTGCCCTGGATGTTGAAGGAGGGCGTGCCGTTGTAGCGCGCCAGCACCGTGGGGCCGAAAGTCCAGCGCACACTGGCAAACGAGGAGAACGGCGCCATGGTGCCGCTGCGCGTGCGCAGACTCCAGGCACCGATGTCCTCGGGCTTCATGCGGAAGGGGGCGTCGGCCATCAGGTACACGCGCTTTACGCGGTCCCCGTCGATGAAGTCATTGACGTAGGCGCCGCCCAGCGCCGTGGACAGCAGGGTATTGACGTCCTGCTGCGAGATGCCCAGCGCGCCGGCCTTGGCCCGATCGATGTCGATCTGCAGCTGCGGCTGGTCTTCCATGCCGTTGTAGCGCACGCCGCTGAGCACCGGGTCTTTGCGGGCCAGCTCCAGGAACTGTTCGCGCACCTTGATAAACGCCTCGCGGCTCATGCCCGAGACGTTCTCCAGTTGCAGGTCGAAGCCGGCGGCATTGCCCAGCTCCTGCACGGCGGGTGGCACGACCGTGAAGATGCGCGCCTGCCGGTCCCGCGCGAAGAAGGCAGCCGTGCGGGCGGCAATGGCGCTCATGCGTTGCGACGGATCGGTGCGCTCGCTCCAGTCGCGCAGGTGCGCGAAGCCCTGGCCCTGGTTCTGGCCATTGCCGGAATTGCTGAAGCCGGGAATGGCATAGATGCCCGCCACGCCGGCTTTCTCGTGTTCAGTGAGGTAACTGGCGACACGGTCGGCCACGGCCTGCGTCTGCTCCATCGTCGAGCCTTCCGGCAGCGTGTACTGCACGTACAGGCGGCCTTGGTCCTCGTCGGGCAGGAAGCCGGTGGGCGTGCGCAGGAACAGCCCGACCATGGCCAGGCAGATCAACCCATACACGCCGAACCACAGCGCGCGCCGCGGGATCATGCGCGCGATGCGGCCTTCGTAGCGCGCCACGCCACGCGCGAAGCTGCGGTTGAACCAGCCAAAGGGCCCGGTGGTCTTCACGGCGCTGTCGGCGTCATGGGCACGCAGCAGCGTTGCACACAGCGCGGGCGTGAGCACCACGGCCACCAGCAGCGACAGCAGCATCGCCGAGACGATGGTGATCGAGAACTGGCGGTAGATGATGCCGGTGGCGCCGCCAAAGAAGGCCATGGGCAGGAACACGGCCGACAGCACGACCGCGATGCCCACCAGGGCCCCGGTAATCTCGCTCATGGAACGACGCGTGGCTTCACGTGGAGAGAGGCCTTCCTCGTGCATCAGTCGTTCTACGTTCTCCACCACCACAATGGCGTCGTCCACCAGCAGGCCGATGGCCAGCACCATGCCGAACATGGTCAGCATGTTCACCGACAGGCCGGTGAGCTTGAGGATGGCGAAGGTGCCCAGCAGCACGACGGGCACGGCGATCGATGGGATCAGCGTCGCGCGCCAGCTCTGCAGGAACAGGAAGATCACCGCCACCACCAGCACGATGCCTTCCAGCAGCGTGACCACCACGCTGTGGATGGCCTGCTCGACGAAGGGCGAGGTGTCCTGGGGGTAGGCGATCTGCATGCCGGGCGGCAGGTTCGGCCGGAACCGTTCGACCACGGCCTTGACCTGCGCGATGGTTTCCAGCGCGTTGGCATCGGGCGTCAGGCGGATTACGAAGGCGCTGGCTGGATAGCCGTTGTAGCGCGCAAGGAAATTGTAGTTGTCGGTGCCCAGTTCCACGCGGGCCACATCGGCCAGTCGCACGGTGGAACCATCGGGATTGGAACGCAACAGGATGGCGCGGAACTGCTCGGCGCTGGTGAAGCGGGACTGCGCATTGACGATGGCGTTGAGCCGCTGGCCGGGCACGGCGGGTTGCGCGCCCAGCTGGCCTGCGGACACCTGCGTGTTCTCGTTCTGGATCGCCGTCTGCACGTCGGCGGGCGTCAGGTTGACGCTGCGCAGCTTGTAAGGATCGAGCCAGATGCGCATGGCGTACTGGCCGCCGAACACCTGCACCTCGCCGATGCCACTGATGCGGCTGACCGGATCCTGCAGGTTGCTGCCCAGGTAGTCGGAGATGTCGGCGGCGGTGAGTGTGCGCGAGGTGTCGTACAGCGCGACCATCAGCGCGTTGACCGAGCTGGCCTTGCGCACGGTCACGCCCTGTTGCTGCACCTGTTGCGGCAGACGCGGCATGGCCTGCTGCACGCGGTTCTGCACCTGCACCTGGGCGGTGTCGGGGTTGGTGCCCGGCGCGAAGCTCACGGTGATGCTCGACTGGCCGTTCGAGTTGCTGCTCGACGACATATAGAGAAAGCCATCGAGCGCGGCCATCTGCTGCTCGATCAGCTGCGTGACGGTTTTCTCGGCGATTTCGCCGCTGGCGCCCGGGTAGTTGGCAGTGATCGACACCGATGGGGGCGCGACCGAGGGGTACTGGGCGACGGGCAACTGACGCAGCGACAGCGCGCCGGCCAGCACGATGAAGATGGCGATGACCCAGGCGAAGATCGGCCGGTCGATGAAGAAGCGGGAAATCATGGCGCGCGCGGGGCCGCGGCACCCGGGCCGTCCACCACTTCTACCAAGGTGCCGGGCTGCGCCGCGGCGGCCCCCTCGATGACGACGCGATCACCGGCTTCAAGGCCCGCGTTCACCAGCCAGTCGCTGCCAATGGCGCGCGAGGTGGCCAGCGTGCGCAGCTCCAGTTTGCTTTCAGCGTTGACGATGCGCACGGTGGCCGCGCCCTTGCGGTCGCGGGTGATGGCCTGCTGTGGCACGAGCAGGCCGCGCTCCGCCACGCCTTCGGCCAGCATGGCGCGCACATACATGCCGGGCAGCAGCAGGCCGTCCGGGTTGCTGAACACCGCGCGCAGCAGGACCGAACCCGTGGTGGCATCGACGGTCACTTCCGACAGCTGCAGGCGTCCTTCCTGCGGATAGGCCGTGCCATCTTCCAGCACCAGCGACACCTTGCGCGTGTCCGCCTCGCCCCGTTTGATCTGGCCCGCGTTGGCGGCCTGCCGCAGCCGCAACAGGTCGGCGCTGGACTGGGTGAGGTCGACATAGATCGGGTCGAGCTGGGCGATGGTCGTCAAGGCTGCGGCCTGGTTGGCACTCACCAGCGCCCCGGGTGTGACGAGGCTGCGGCCGGTGCGACCGGTGATCGGCGCGGTGATGCGCGTGCGCTGCAGCTGGATGCGGGCGGCGGTGGCGGCGGCCTGGCGCAGCCGCACGCTGGCCTGGTCCTGCGCGGCCACCGCTTCGGCGCGGTCGAACTCCTGCTGGCTGATGCTGCGGATCGGCAGCAGGCCGCGGTAACGCTGCACCAGCAGCTCGGAAAGGCGGGCCGCAGCACGGGCGCTGGCCAGTGCGGCTTCGGCCTGTTCCAGGTCTGCTTCAAAGGGAGCCGGCTCGATCTGGTAGAGCACCTGGCCCGCCGTGACGCGCGCGCCTTCGGTGAACAGTCGCTCGCGGATCAATCCGCTGACCTGCGGCCGGATCTCGGCGATCTGGTGGGCCGCCGTGCGTCCGGGCAGTTCGGAGCGCAGCGTGACTGGCTCGGGCTGCATGCGCTTGACGAGCACCTGTGGCGTGGGGCGTGCGGGCACCTTGGGTGCCGGCTTGCAGGCCACGAGCGAGAGGGCCAGCACACCCGGTGCGAGAACTGCCAGAACCACGCTGCTGCGTTTACCCACCCGATCACCTGTCTGTTGTCGTTGTTATCCGAGCCGCATCATAGGGTGATTCACGGTGCGGGGCAGTTCTCCGGCAAGCCCCGGGCTGTGGCGGCCAGCCTATCCAGTTCGACAGCCGTATCGGCCAGCGTGGCGGCATGCGTGCCCCGGTCGTCACTGCGGGCCCGGGACAGCTGGCTGCGTGCCGCGTCGATGCAGCCGCGGCGTGCCAGCAACACAGCCAGATTGTTGCGGGCCGCGACATGCGCCGGCGCCCGTTGTAGTAGTTGTTCATACGCTGTTTCTGCGGCTGCGGGCTGGCCCTGCGCGAGCCGGGCGCCGGCAAGGCCGAACCAGGCCAGTGGCGCATCTGGCCACTGCGCCACGGCGGCGGCATACCCGAGTGCGGCT
>CANGFJ010000016.1 GCA_947453065.1 Pseudomonadota bacterium | reverse complement strand
TGTCCTTCTCGCGAGCGGCCCGCCTGCTGGCGGAACCCGATGCCGAGGCAGGGGGCGGCACGCTACCGCCGGGGCCCGGACTGGTGGAGTTCCGTAATGTGAGTTTTGCGTATCAGCCAGGCCGACCGGTGCTGCAGTCGGTGACGATGCGGTGTGAGCCGGGCCAGGTCACTGCGCTGGTCGGGCCGTCGGGCGCGGGCAAGACAACGGCCAGCGACTTGCTGTTGCGTTTGTTCGAGCCGACCGGCGGCGAGATCTGCATTGATGGCACGCCGATCGCCACTGTCGCGGCGGCGCACGTTCGCCGTGACGTCGGCGTGGTGGCGGCCGATGGCGCCATCTTCCCTGGCACGCTGGCCGACAACATCCGCTACAAGCGGCCCGAAGCCACGGACGAGGAAGTGCTGGGGGCTGCCCGCGAGTGCGGCCTGGGGCCTCTGCTCGAACGCCTGCCTGAGGGCCTTGCGGCCGAGATCGGCGAGCGGGGCACCGGCTTGTCGCTGGGCGAGCGGCAGCGCCTGCAGATTGCCCGTGCGCTGGTGGCCCGGCCGCGTGTGTTGCTGCTGGACGAGGCCACTGCCAACCTCGACTACGCGACCGAAGCGGAGATCCGGGAGAGTCTGCTGAACCGGGCGCATCGACCGACGACGCTGATCATTGCGCACCGCTATTCGATGGTGGCGCACGCCGATCAGGTGATCGTGATGGATGGCGGGCGTATCGTGGAGCAGGGAACACCCCGGCAACTGATCGCCGCAGGCGGCTGGTTTGCGCGGTTTGCGGAGGCGGCAGGGCAGGGCAGCGAGCTTTCCTTGCCCTCAGTGGAGGATGTCGATGACGAATGAAACCGGTGCCAGCTCGGTGTGGCAGCGATGGCGCCCTTTCATGGCCGGGTTCTCCAGCGCATCGGTGGTGCTGCTGGCCTTTCTGGTGCCGTCGCTGCAGGACCAATGGGATCGCTACCGCCTGCGTACTGCCGTAGATCGCTATGTCGAGATCGGTCGCAGTCTCATGGACGCCGGGCACTACGAGTCAGCCGAAGGCGCGTTCAATCGCGCGGTCGAATTGTCGGGCAACCAGCGGCTGGACCTGATCGAAGACCAGACCCGCGCACGCGTGATGCGCATCTATGACGATCCGCGCTGGCGCGGTGACGTGCACGACGAGGTTCGCGAGGCAGATTTTGTGTATTTGCTGGCGCTGGAAACAGGCGCCAGCACCGTGCGTCGGCGGACCTCGACGCTGACCGCCTATGGGGCCTTTCTGGCTGGCCAGAACCGCTGGCAGCAGGCCGAGGAAGTGCTGAAAGAAGCCATCACCTTGTCGCCCGCCAGTGCCGATGCGCATATCCACCTGGGCAATCTGTTTGACGATGTCGGCAAGCAGGCCGAGGCCGAAGCCGAATATCGCCGTGCCATCGAGCTGGATGCCAAAGAACCCAACGCGCATTACAACCTTGGACTGCTGCTGGCCGAGACGGCCCGGCAGGCGGCTGCGGCAGAGGAATTCAAACTCGCGCTGGGACTGCGACCCGAGGATGGCGACACGCGGGTGTCGCTGATCGAGGCACTGGAGGCCTCAGGCCAGGCAGACGAAGCCCGCGTCCAGGCCGAAGCCGGCCTGCGCATCGACCCCTCCCGCGAGGAGTACCGTCAGGCCATCGAGCGCCTGGCACGCGTGCCGGCATCACCGAGGAGATTGCCATGATCAAACTGCTGTTGCCGACGGGTGTGCTGCTGTGTGCGTGTGTTGCCGCGACGGCCAGTGACACCGGTTCGGTGCGAAAAGGGGCGTACAAGCTGGTGACCCGTGACGGCCAGACGATGTACTGCCGCACGGACAAAGACACCGGCTCGCATGTGCGCAGTACGACGATCTGCCTGACCGAAAAAGAAATGACGGAATTGAGCGAGCGCTCGCAGCAGGGTCTGCGGGACCTGACGCGCACGACGCCGCCGAAACAGGGCAGCTAAACCCGGTGCTGATCAGGGCGTTCCTGGTGCCGCTGTCCCTGCTGCTCTGCGGCCTTGTCCACGCGGCCCCTGTGTGCGGTCGTCATGACGCGGCGGCACCTGCGCTGCAGAGGCTCACGCAGGCCTTGGCGCAGGGACGTTTTGTCGCCTACCAGCCCACGCAGATTCGCATCGTCAATGGGGTTGCCAGCGTTGCCGATGCCGCCGGCATCGAGGCCGACCTGCAAGCCTTGCGGGGTCGCTTTGACGGGCTGATTACCTATGGCGCCTTGAACGGCGCCGACCGCGTGCCGGATGTCGCCGCAAGGCTGGGCTTTCGTGCGGTGATCGTGGGCATCTGGGATATCGGGGATGCACGTGAAGTGGCCGCTGCGCTGGCGGCAGCAGCGCGCAACCCGCAGCAGGTCGTGGGCTTGTCGCTGGGCAATGAGCGGGTGCTGGCAGGCAAGACCGGATTCGAGGCCTTGTCCCGTGACATGGACCGCCTGCGCCAGTTGGCGCCGCAATGGCCGCTGGCCA
Source organism: Pseudomonadota bacterium (assembly GCA_947453065.1). Classification (GTDB taxonomy): domain Bacteria; phylum Pseudomonadota; class Gammaproteobacteria; order Steroidobacterales; family Steroidobacteraceae; genus ZC4RG30. Next base: position 23,441 of record CANGFJ010000016.1, on the reverse strand, counting down.
CGACCGAACCGTTTCACCTGTTCGTGCAGTCTGCCGCTGCGCCCCTGCTGCGCAGTGCGGACTTCCTGCTGATCAACGCGCATCCGGTGTTCCAGCCGTGGTTCCGTGCGGCCAGTGATGCGGATGCCGCGAGGTTCGTCGTCAACGTGACGCAGGAAGTGGCCAGCCACTTTTGTGGCCCGGTGGTGGTGAAGGAAACCGGCGTGCCGACTGCGCCGGCTGCGCTGGGCTACACGGCGGTCAGGCAGGCTGGGTTCTATCGTGCCTTGCGCGCGCAGCTGCCACCGACCGCTGGCCAGGCGTTTGCCTATTTCTCGGCCTTTGATGCGGCGTGGCGCGTGCATGACGCGCATCCCACCGCAGGCCCACAGCCGCAGGAAGGCAGCTGGGGCCTGTTCACGGAGCAGCGACAGCCCAAGCTCGCGGCCCGGGAGCTGCCGCTGCTGCCCCGTCAGTAACGGTCTGCTGCAATGTTGCTGAAGCTTGCAACATCGGCGGGGTAGGGCAGCATGGTGGCGTTCCACGCGGCCCAGCCCTGCTTCATTGCCGCGAACCGTGCGGCTTCTTTCTGCGCGTAATTTGCGCGCTCATGTTCGTCTTCGGCGAGGTTGAAGAGCCACTCGGCCTTGCCCAGCTTAAGGTACTTCCAGTCCCCATCGCGGAAGGCAGCCTGTTCGGCGGCTTTGTAGCGCCAATACAGCTGCCGCGCATGGGGCGCAGCCTTGCCGGTGATGACCTCCAGGAGGTTCTGGCCGTCACTCGGGTAGGCTGCATCGGGCACAGTGCCTGCAGCGGCCAGCAGCGTGGGCACCCAATCCATGGAGATGTTGACCTGCTCGCTGCGGCCACCGGCCTGGATGTGCCCAGGCCAGCGAATGAAAAACGGCACGCGGATGCCGCCTTCGAGCAGTTCGGTCTTGGCGCCGATGAAGGGCCAGGTGTCGGAGAAGCGCTCGCCACCATTGTCGCTGGTGAAGATCACGAGGGTGTCTTTGGCCATGCCCAGCTGGTCCAGCTTCTTCAGCACCTGTCCGACCGCGGCATCCAGGCCCTTCAGCAGTCGGTGGTAGGCGGCGAGGTTGCCGCCGTCATAGTGCTGCAGGGATTTCAGTGAGTCGGAGATGGCTGTGTCTTCTGCGCCTTCCCACGGCCAGTGCGGCGCGGTGAAGTGCAGGCTAAGGAACAATGGCACCTTGTCCTTGTGCGCAGACTCCAGTTCTTGCACCGCGCGCTTGCCGAGCAGCTCGGTCAGGTACCCCACATCGTCTGCCGGCTTTTCACCGTCCAGCAGGGCGCTGCCCACGCCATCGACAAGCGTACCCGGCTGGTGGCGGAAGTAGTCCGTGCCGCCCTTGAGGATGCCGTAGAAGCGGTCGTAGCCGGAATGCAGCGGCCCGAAGTCCTTGCCCTCGCCCAGGTGCCACTTGCCGACCAAGGCCGTGCGATAGCCCTGCTTGCGCAGCATCGAGGGCAAGGTCGGGTGGGACGGATCCAGGCCCACGTCGGGGTTGCGCCCCAGGGGTTCATCCAGGCCCACGCGCAGGCGGTACTGGTAGCGGCCGGTGATCAAGCCGGTGCGGGTGGCCGAGCAGACGGCGGAGTTTGAATAGGACTGCCGCAGGAACAGGCCTTCGTGGGCGATGCGGTCGATGTTCGGGGTCTGCATGCCACGCAGGCCGGTGATGCCCGTGTCTGCGAAGCCCAGGTCATCGGCCATGATCCAGATGATGTGGGGCGCTTTCTTGCTGTCGAGGGCAGCACGGGCCAGCGGGGACAGGCTGGCGCCGAGGCCGGCTGCCGCAGCCGAGGCGAGCAGTGAACGGCGCGACAGGCGGGCGGGCGGAGGGGAGCGCGTCATGGAGACTCCGGCGTTCGTTGAGACCACAACGGTACCGTACATCTCGCCGCTGTTGCCTAAATGCTTTCAGCTTGAGCGCAGCATGGGCTAGCATCGCGCCAACCAGTGCCCGCCATTGGCAAAAAACAACGACTGCGAATAAAAATTCGAGGGGAATCCAGAATGACGCGCTATCCGTCCGTCCGTGCTTTCGTTCGCGCCGCACTGGGAGTGGGCCTGCTGTCCACCTCCGTTGCCGGCTTTGCCCAGCAGGCGCAGCCCGGCGCTGCCGCTGAAGACGCGCTGGAAAGCGTCGTCGTCACCGGTTCGCGCATCGTGCGCGATGGCTTTGAGTCCCCCACACCGGTCAGCGTCATGGGCGCCGACCGCATCGAGGAGCGGGGCGCCAGCAACATCGGCGACGCCCTGAACGAGCTGCCGGCCTTCCGCGGCACGCAGACCCCGGCAGCGCAGGGCTTCAACGGCGGCTATGTCGGCGGGCGCGTGCTCGATCTTCGCGGCCTCGGCACGCAGCGCACGCTGACGCTGGTCGATGGCAAGCGCTTCGTGCCCTCGACGACGCAGGGCACGGTCGACACCAACATGATCCCCAGCGGCATCCTGGAGCGGGCTGAAGTCGTGACGGGTGGCGCCTCGGCGGCCTACGGCTCTGACGCCGTCGCCGGTGTCGTGAACTTCATCGTCAACGAAAAGATGACCGGCATGAAGGCGTCGGCCGAGTACGGCATCTCGGCGCAGAACGATGACAAGACCACGGCCTTCCACCTCTCGGGTGGCACCAGCGTCTTTGGGGGCCGCGGCCATTTGGTCTTTGCCGCTGACCAGGAAAAGAACACGGGCATCGGCACCTGCACGGAGCGTGACTGGTGTGCCGTGGAAGTGCTGAACTTCGGCCGTCCGCCGGCCACCGCGACGGCCAACCAGCCGCAGATCAGCATCGTGCCGGCCGTGAATGGCCTGTACCCGATTCCGGCCAACAACATCCTGCCGGATGTCCGTCCGTCGACCATTGCCCCGGGTGGCGTGATCAACAACACCTTGCTGGCGGGCACGACGTTCAACCCGAACGGCACCAGCCGTCCGTTTGTCTATGGCAGCCTGGTCAACAGCCTGTTTATGGTCGGTGGCGAAGGCGAAGGCCGTAACGGTTACTTCGAAGGCATCCCCATCAAGGCTGCCACGGACCGCAATGCCTTTTACACGCGCCTGAAGTACGACTTCACCGATGACATCACCGGTCGCCTCGACGTGTCGTATGGCCACCTGACTGGCGTGCACTACGCTGGCCAGTACCGCAACACGCTGACCACCTCGGCGATCACCGTCCTGCGCACCAACGCCTTCCTGCCTGCTGACATTGCAGCGCGCATGGATGCGGCCCCGACGCCGATCACCTCGTTCCAGCTGGGTCGTCACTACTGGGAGTTTGGTAACCCGCGCATCGAGTCCAACAACGGCGCGCTGCGCAGCGTCGCAGCCCTGACGGGCAAGATCACGGGCACCTGGACCTGGGACGCTTCCTACACCTACGGCCGCAACCAGTACAACAGCACCACCAGCAACAACGTCATCAGCGCCAACATGGCCAAGGCGTTCAGCTCGGTGCGGGTCAACGGCGCTGCGGTGTGTGCCGTCAACGCCGATGTCTCCACGGCCAACGATGACCCGGCCTGCGTGGCGCTGAATCCGTTCGGCAACCAGATCAACCCGGCGGCATGGAGCTATGTGACCGGCAGTTCGGTGCAGCAGAACATGACCACCGAGCACGTGGTCTCGGCCAATGCGCAGGGCGAGGCGTTCTCGACCTGGGCCGGTCCGGTCTCCCTGGCGGGCGGCGTCGAGTACCGCAGTGATGACATCTCCGGCAATGCTGATGCCATTTCGCTGGCCGGTGGGTTCTTCGGCAACAACGGCCAGAAGATCAACGGCAAGATCACCGTCAAGGAAGGCTACGCTGAGACCATCGTGCCGTTGGCCAAGGACGTGTTCCTGGCACGCGACCTGGAACTCAATGGCGCCGTGCGTCGCACGCAGTACGACCGCAGTGGCATCAGCAATGGCCTGGGCGTGGCCAGCGGCGTCGATGCGACGACCTGGAAGGTCGGCGGTACCTGGACGCCGATCGACTCGGTCCGCTTCCGTGCTACCAAGTCACGCGACATCCGTGCACCGAACGTGTCCGAGCTGTTCGGGCCGGTGACCAGCGGGTTTGCGATCCTGACCGATCCGGTCACCGGCCTGCAGACCAACCATGCGCTCACGTCGGGTTCCAACCCGAACCTGAAGCCCGAGGCGGCCGACACGCAGTCCTTCGGCGTGGTCATCCAGCCGCAGCTGGACGGTGCGCTGGGCCGCGTGCAGCTGTCGATGGACTACTACGACATCCGCATCAAGCAGGCCATTGGTACGCTGGGCAACGCCACGATCGTGAATCGTTGCTTCCAGGGCGCCACCGACCTGTGCAGCCTGATCACACGCAGCCCGGTGAACAACCAGGTGACGCTGGTGCAGGACGTGCTGCTGAACGTGAACCAGCTGATCACCCGCGGCCTGGACGTGGAAGTCAGCTACAAGCAGCCGATCGGCGACCTGGGTGACCTGAACTTCCGCCTGCTGGGCACGTTCGTGTCTGACCTGAAGACGGTCGACACGGCCGGCACGGTGGATCGCGCGGGGTACACCGGTCTTCGCGGTGGCCAGATTGCCGGCATTCCGGACTACACGCTGGATGGCCTGGTCACCTGGCACCGTGGTCCGCTGCAGTTGAACCTGCATGCCCGGTATATCCCGGATGGCAAGTTCTTCGTCGGCTTCATCGGTCCGGATGATCCGCGCTGGACGCTGTCGTCGACTGACGTGAACCGCGGCATCATGTCCAACACCAATGACGTGCCGTCGGCGCTGTACTTCGACCTGACCGGTCAGTACTCGATTGCCAACGTGGGCGGCAACGACCTGGTGGTGTTCGGCGCCGTCAACAACATCACCGACAAGGATGCGCCGCGTCTGCCGGGTGCCAATGGCTCCGGCAACAACGTGCTCTTTGACGTGGTGGGCCGCGCCTACAAGCTGGGCCTGCGCTACAAGTTCTGATCGCGCGCTGAATGAGGCTCGGGCAGGCGGGACTAACCGCCTGCCTGCTCGAGTTCTTCGGAAGCCGCCATCCAGGCCGCTTCGACTTCTTCGGTCTCTTTACCGATTGCCGCACGTCGTGCGGTCAGCGCCAGCAGTGTCTTTTTCTGTGCCTCGGCGTAGATCGCAGGGTCCGCCAGCTGGGCTTCGAGCTCTGCCGCCTGGGTGGCCAGCTGCGTCAGGCGCTTCTCGCTTTTCTCAATCTTCGACCGCAACGGCGCCAGTCGTGCGCGGCGCTCGGCGTCCTCGCGCTTGCGCTGCTTGCGATCCTCGGCCGTGAGGGGCGCGGCGGTCTGGGCCTCTGTCGCCGCCGGGACGCTGGCGCTGGCTACGGCGCTGGCGGTGCTGGCGAGCCAGCTGGCGTAGTCGTCGAGGTCGCCGTCGAAGGGCTGCGCACGGCCGTCGTGCACGATGTAGAACTCGTCGCTGACGGTGCGCAGCAGGTGGCGGTCATGCGAGACCATGACCACGGCGCCTTCATAGTCCTGCAGGGCCATGGCCAGCGCCTGGCGCATTTCCAGGTCCAGGTGGTTGGTGGGCTCGTCCAGCAACAGCAGGTTGGGGCGCTGGTAGGCCACGATGCCCAGCACCAGCCGCGCCTTCTCGCCGCCGGAGAACGGCGCCACGGGCTCAAAGACGCGATCGCCGCGGAAGCCGAAGCTGCCCAGGTAGTCGCGCAGTTCCTGTTCGGTGCCTGGCAAGCCGCATTCCACGGCGACGCGGCGCAGATTGCCCAGCGGTGAATCCTTGACGTCGAGCTGTTCGAGCTGGTGCTGCGCGAAATAACCGATGCGCAGGTCACGCGCGTCCGTGCGCGTGCCGCTGAAGGCGGGCAACTCGCCGGCCAGCAGCTTCATGAGCGTGGACTTGCCGGCGCCATTGCGGCCGAGCAGCGCGATGCGGTCGCCCGGGTAGAGCGTGAGGTTGACCTTGGACAGCAGCACGCGCTCGCCATAGCCGGTGGACTGCTCTTCGATGGCCAGCAGCGGGCGCGGTAGCTTCAGCGGCGTCTGGAAGCTGAACTGGAAGGGCGAATCGACGTGCGCCGGCGCGATGCGCGCCATGCGCTCGAGGGCCTTGAGGCGGCTCTGGGCCTGGCGGGCCTTGGTGGCCTGGGCGCGGAAGCGCTCGACGAAGGCCTCCATGTGCTTGATCTCGCGCTGCTGGCGCGTGAACAGCGAGGCCTGCTCGGCCAGCTGCGCACTGCGCTGGGCCTCGAAGTCCGAGTAGTTGCCGCGGTAGGCAATGGCCTTGCCGTGTTCGAGATTGATGATGCGGTTGACGATGCGGTCGAGGAACTCGCGGTCATGCGCGATGAGGATCAGCGTGCCCGGATAGTCGCGCAGCCAGTTTTCCAGCCACAGGATGGCATCGAGGTCCAGGTGGTTGGTGGGCTCGTCCAGCAGCAGCAGGTCCGAGCGGCACATCAGCGCCTTGGCCACGTTCAGGCGCACGCGCCAGCCACCGGAGAAGTCGCGCACCGCGCGCGACTCGTCGGCGGTCGTGAAGCCCAGGCCATTCATCAGCTGCGCGGCGCGGCTGCGCGCGTCATAGCCGCCGGACGCGGCGTATTGCACATACAGGTTGGCGAGCTTCGTGCCGTCGTCGCTGCTCTGCTCCACGGCCGCAATGCGTTGCTCGATGGCGCGCAGCGCGGCGTCGCCGTCCAGCACGAAGTCCACCGCCAGCTGGTCGGTGGCGTCGAGCTCCTGCGAGACGTGGGCGATTTCCAGGGTCGAGGGCATCTCGAAGTGGCCGGCGTCGGGCTGTAGTTCGCCGCGCACCATGGCCATGAGGCTGGATTTGCCGCTGCCGTTCTCGCCGGTGATGCCGGCTTTCTCACCGCGGTAGATGCTGAAGTTCGCGCCATCAAAAAGGACGCGCGGTCCACGGCGGATGGTGACGTCATCGAACTTGATCATGGGTGGCGCAGCGCTACGTGGGGCCGGCAGGCTATCGGCCCTTAACGGCGTGGGCAAGCACGGGTTAGGCTCTCCCCCTATGCACTTGCCGGTTCTCGATCTGCGTCACCCGTCCTTCGTGGCCGACCTGCGGGTGGCTGCCCGTGAAGTGGGTTTCTTCTATCTGGTCGGGCATGGCGTGCCTGATGCGCTGGCCGAGGCCGTTTTCGCAGCCTCCCGGGATTTCTTCGCCCTGCCCGAAGCCCGGAAACTGGCCATCCAGATGGCCAATACCCGGCATTTCCGTGGCTATACGCGACTGGGCGACGAGCGCACCGCGGGGCGCACCGACTGGCGGGAACAGCTGGATATGGGGCTGGAAGTGCCGGCGTTGACACTTGCGCCGGGCGACCCGCCGTGGCGGCGCCTGCAGGGCCCTAACCAGTGGCCTGCCGAAGTGCCGGCGCTGCGACCACTGGTGATGCAGTGGCATCAAACCCTGCACGATGTGGCCATGCAGTTGCTGCGGGCGTATGCCCTGGCCCTCGGGCAGCCCGCGGATCTCTTCGAGCCGAGTTGCCGCGAGCTTCCCAATCAGGTGATCAAGACGATCCGCTACCCCGGTCGTGACGTGGCCACCAGCGAGCAGGGCTGTGGCGCGCACAAGGACAGTGGCTTCCTGACACTGCTGCGTCAGGACCGGGTCGGGGGCCTGCAGGTGCTGGGTGCCCAGGGCTGGATCGACGCGCCGCCTCTGCCGGGCAGTTTTGTCGTGAACACGGGAGAACTGCTGGAACTGGCCTCCGAGGGGTATCTGCGCGCCACCGTGCACCGCGTCGTGGCGCCACCGCCCGGGGTGGAGCGGCTGTCCTTGGCGTTCTTTCTGTCCGCTCGCCTGGACGCGGTGGTGCCCCGCCTGGCGTTGGCCCCGCAGTTGGCAGCCGAGGCACGGGGCCCGGCGCAGGATCCGGCCAACCCGATGTACCGCGAGGTGGGGCCGAACACGCTCAAAGGGCGGCTGCGTTCGCATCCGGACGTGGCGCAGCGTCATTACGCCGATGTGCTGGCGGCGCAGTCAGGCTAGGCTAACGCCCTGTTTTTCCGTCGGGAGACCCTGATGCTTCGCAAAGTGACTGGTGCCGCCGTGGTGCTGTGGATGTCGGTGCTGCCGCTGCAGGCTGCCCAGGCCGCGATGGAAATTACCGCCGGCTGGACGCGCCAGACCGTGCCAGGCACCACCGTGGCGGTGGGCTATTTCGTCGTGAAGAACACGGGCACCCGCACGCGCGAGCTGCTGAAGATCACCTCACCGCTGTCCAGCGGCATCACGCTGCACCAGTCCAGTGTCGATGCGCAGGGCGTCTCGCGCATGTGGCCGATCGGCAAGCTGGAGGTGGAGCCAGGCCAGACGGTGACCTTCGCGCCCAATGGCAAGCACCTGATGCTGGCAGGCCTCACTCAGCCGCTGCGTGTCGGGCAGCGCGTCGCCGTGACGCTGGTTTTCCAGGACGAAGCACCCGTGACCGTGGAGCTGACAGTGAGGCCGCTGGTGGAGGAAGCCGCGCCGTCCATGGATCACCTGCACCACGACCACCCCTAGTGGCCGGACCTGGCGCTATTTCAGCGTCAGGTCGATCCGCAGCTGCTGGGCATCAGCACTGGCCGGCGCCCCGTTGGTCACGAACACGCGGGCCGGATCCAGGCCACCCTGACTGAACAGCGCGTCCTGCACGGCCGCCGCGCGTGCCTTGCCCAGTTCGGCCAGCTCCGCATCCGACACCACAAGACGGGCGAGCACTGCGGTCTCCAGCGCCTCGACCGTGCCCTCTGTGGGCAGCGGGGCGGTGGGGCCGGCATCCTCGCGGAACACTGCGGCCAGTTGTGCCAGCGGGTCTGCACCGGCCTTGGCGGCCACTCCGGACAGGCGCACCGCCAGCTGACGGCGCAGCAGGGCCGGCCGGTCCTGCTCCGGCGACCAGGCGGCAGGCACTTCCAGCTCCAGCCCCGGTCTCTCTACGAGCGCCTTGCGCAGGGTTTCCAGTCGGGCCTGGCTGGCGGCGTCGGGTGTGGAGCTTCCGGGTGCAAAGGCAATCTGGTTGATCTGCTCATCGCTGCCGCCGAACAGCCCGCCCAGCAGCGCGAAGGGCGCGGTGGCGGCTTTCGAGACGAGGTTGAGGATGGCCTTCCACACCAGCGGGCTCAGTCGGAACTGCGGGTCGTCCAGGCTGCCCGTGACGGGCAGTTGCACATCGATGACGCCGTGCCGGTCTTTCAGTAGCGCGACGGCCAGCCGCACGGGCAGGCTGGTGGCGTCGGGGCTTTCGACGCGCTCGCCCAGTTCCAGCTGGTCGATGACGACATGGTGACCGGCGTTGAGCTTGCGATCCTGGATCTTGTACGACAGCTCGACGGACAGCTTGCCCTTGCGGATCTGATAGCCGGCAAAATGCCCTGAATAGGGCGTGACCGTGGTCATGTCCATGTTGCGGAAGGTCATCGACAGGTCTGAGTACGCACTGGCGGCCAGAGGGTTGATCTCGCCCCGGATGATGGCCGGTGCATAGCGATCGACCATGCCGTGCAGGTCGACCTGTGCGCGGGATCCCGATTTGGCGGAGAGGCCCTTGATGGTGCCGTCGACGTCCAGCAGCCCGACCGCGAAGTTCGGCTTGATCCAGAAGTCCGCGAAGTTGGCTGCGGCCTTTTCGATACGCACGACGCCAATGGCAATATCGGGCGGCGGGCCGAGCGCGGCCACGGCAGATTGCCCTTCGGTCTGCACCTGGATCTTGGCCTTGCCCGGCGGATTGAGGATGTGCGTGAGGTTCAGGATGCGGTCGCCGCCGACCACCACGCGCGCATAGGGGGCGCGGGCCAGCAGTTCGCGCACGCGCAGCCGCTGCGGGTCGGAACGGTAGTCGATGCCACGGGCCTGCAGGCGTTCCCACTTCACGAAATCCTGGCGCAGCAGGTTGTCGATGCTGCGCAGGTCGCTGACCTGGGCATCGCCCTGCGCCGTGAGCGCACCCGTGGCCGTACGCTGCAGGGCCAGCTGCGCACCGAGTCGTCCGCCCAGCAGCGTCATGTCGGTGTCGCGCTGCAGATAGGGCTGCAGGGCCGTGAGGTCGATGTCGGTCAGCGACAGCGTGCCCTGGCCGCTGAGGTCACGTGGCAGGATCTGCCCTGCGGCCTGCAGTTGCCCGCTGTGGTTGACCTGCAGGGCCAGCGTGACCTCCACCGGTCGGGTGTCGTCACTGGAATAGCCCTGAAGCCCCAAGGCGATGTCGGTCAACTGCAGCCGCGGGTGTGGGTCGAGTCCCTGGTCTTCGGCATTGAGGACCAGGCCGGTGACGCGGATGTCGGGCACGTCGTAATGCCAGGGGGCGGCGCTTGCTGGAACGGCGGCTGGCGCTGAGGCTGGTTTGGCGAGCTGCTCCGTCCCCAGCAGATCCTGCAGATTGAGCCGGCCCGCTGCACTGAGCCAGGCGTTGATCGTACCGCCCGTGAGCACGACGTGTTCCACGCGGGCCTCGCGGCGGGTCAGGTTGGCCTGCGCGCCCTGCACCTGCAGGCTGTCCAGCACCAAGGTGTCTTGCGTGGCCGCGCGCGTGCGCAGGCCCAGGGACTTGATGTCCAGTTGATCCAGGCTGGCCGTGAGTTGCAGCGGGCCGTCGCTGGCGGCTACGTCGTAGTGGCCGAGCAGGTCGAGGGCGCCGGAGGTCACGGTGAATGGCAGGCGCTCACCCAGATAGTTGGCCAGCGTCGTGGCGCGTAGCGCGCCGATGCGGAAGTCACCGTGCGAGCGGAAGGGCTGCAGGAACACCTTGCCGCTCCAGTCCAGCGTCTCGCCGGCATCTGAACGCGCCGTGAAGTAGTAGGCGTTGCCCTTCGTGTCGAGGGTGCTGAAGTGCTGCAGTTCGAAGCGGATGGGTTGCAGCCGGGTCTCGAAGGGCGTGGGGTGGTCGAGCTCGCGGAACGCCAGTTCGCCCGAGGTCACGGCCAGGCGGTCGATCTGCAGTCGCAGCGGACGGTCTTCGCCGTCGTCGGGGCCAGCCAGTCGGGCCAGATCCGCGAGGTTGAGCGTGCCGTCGCGGCGGATGACGGCCGCTGCCGTCAGGCCATCGACCTGCAGCGTGGCCAGGCTCAGGCCGCGGTGCCAGAGGCTGCGCCAGGGCTCGGCGTTGAGGACGAGCCTCTGGAAGCCCAGCGCGGGGCCGCCGTCTGCGTCCGGCAGACTGGCGTCCTGCACGGTGAGTTCGAAGCGGAACGGATTGAAGCCGATCTGGCCCAGTTGCAGTTCCCGGTGCAGGCGCTCGCGCACCGTGTCGATGGCCAGCGTACGCAGCAGCCGCGGCACGACCAGGAAGCCCAGGCCCGCCCAGGCCAGCACCATGAGGGCCACGGTGGCTGCGAGCCAGAGGCGTGAGGATCGGGACTTCGGTGCGACATTCATGGGCGAAAGCTTACTACTGAGCTGCTCGGTACAAGTACGGATCCAGACGGCCCCCCGGAGGCTGGGCTGGCGGGGCTAGAATCAGGGCACCTTCTCAACACTCCCGGAGTACAGCCCCATGTCAGAAGCCAATGTTGAACGGCTCATGGACGATGTCCGCAAAGTGATCGTCGACGTCGAGGAACTGCTCCGCGCCACCGCAGGCCAGGCGGGTGAGAAGGTCAGCGAGAAGGTCGGTGAGGCCCGCACGCGCGCCGAGCGCACGCTGCATGCCGCCCGCGCTCGGCTTGAATCGCTGGAAGACCAGACCACCGCGCGCGCGCGGCGTGCGGCGGGTGAGGCCGACAAATACGTGCGCGACAACCCGTGGCAGTCCATTGGCATCGCGGCGGGCATCGCGTTCCTGGTGGGCATCCTCGTCAGTCGGCGCTAGCCATGTTCGGCGACGAAGAGTCAGGCGAGCGCTCCGCACCCGGCATCATGGATTCGGTCCGCGCGATTCTGGGCACCGTGGTCGAGCTGCTGCACACGCGGGTGGAGCTGTTCACCACGGAGCTCGAAGAGGAGATGCATCGCATTGCGATGCTGATGCTCTGGGCCGCGGTGGCTATTTTCTGCGGTGGCCTGTTCGTGCTGATGCTGTCGATGACGATCATCATCGCGTACTGGGACGACCATCGGCTGCTGGCTGCATCCCTCATGACCGGCGTGTTCCTGTGCATCGTGCTGGTGGCGGTGTTCACGCTGCGTGCGCAGTTGCGGGTGCGTCCGCGGCTGCTGGCGGCCAGCCGCGAGGAACTGCGCCGTGACAGTGCATCGCTGGGTGGTCGTGATACGGAGTGGCCATGATGAACAGCCGCCGGCAGCAACTGGCTGACCAGCGGGCCACCTTGCTGGCGCGCAGTGGCCGGCTGCGGGCAGAGCTGGCCCAGCATGGCACGCGGATCGGCGACCGGCTGAGTCTGGTGGATCGCGGGCTGCAGCTGGCCAAGGCGGCCACCGAGCGGCCGTTGCTGATGAGCGCGGCCGGCCTGCTGCTGATGCTGTTCAAACCCACCAAGGCCGTGAAGTGGATGGCACGTGGCGCGCTGGTGACCTCGCTGCTGCGCCGGGTGCTGGCCTACGTCGATTACGGCAAGAAGGCCTGAGCGACGCGTCAGCCGCCGGAACGCTTGGCGTCGTGGCCGAGCTTCTGCAGTTCCGCGACCAGCCGGTCGCGGTGGTCCCCTTGGATCTCGATGACGGCGCCATTGACGGCACCGCCTGCGCCACAGGTTTTCTTCAGCTTGGTGGCCAGCGCCTCCAGGTCCGCCGCGGACAGCGGTAACCCCGTGATGACCGTGACGCCTTTGCCACCGCGCCCCGCCACCTCACGCCCGACACGCACCTTGGGGGGGGCTTTGTTCGCGGAAGAAGCGGGCGCCACGGCTACCGGTGCCCGGAACGGCCGGGGCGGCTGGCTCAGGACGACGCCGCGGAAGGTGTGCTTGGCTTTCATATAAACTGGCAAAAAATAAAGGTGGGGGGTCGCTAATGTCCACGAAGCCGGGTCTGCTCGACAAGGCGCGTATCGTCGCATCACCGGGGTTCAACCGCTGGCTCATCCCGCCCGCGGCCCTGGCCATCCACCTGTGCATCGGCATGGCCTACGGCTTCAGTGTTTTCTGGTTGCCGCTCTCGCACGCGATCGGCGGCGACACGCCGGTGGCCTGCGCGCCGGGTACGGGGCTGTTCACGCTGCTGACCACGCGCAGCTGCGACTGGTCGGTGTCCCTGCTGGGCTGGACCTACACACTGTTTTTCGTGCTGCTGGGTTCGTCCGCGGCCGTGTTTGGCCACTGGCTGGAAACCGCCGGGCCGCGTAAAGCGGGTGTGGTGTCGGCCCTGTGCTGGACGGGCGGCCTGTGCCTGGCCGCCATCGGCGTGCTGCAGCACCAGCTGTGGCTGCTGTGGCTGGGTGCCGGCGTCATCGGCGGCATCGGCCTGGGGCTGGGCTATATCTCGCCGGTGTCCACGCTGATCAAGTGGTTCCCGGACCGGCGCGGCATGGCCACGGGCCTTGCGATCATGGGCTTCGGCGGTGGCGCGATGATCGGTGCGCCGATGGCCGACCTGCTGATGAAGCATTTTGCGGGCCCCGGCCAGGTGGGCGTGTGGCAGACCTTTCTCGTGATGGCGGGGGTCTACCTGGTGGCGATGCTGCTGGGCGCCTTTGGTTATCGCGTGCCGCCTACGGGCTGGAAGCCCAAGGGGTTCCGGGATTCCAAACACAGCGATCGCGGCATGATTACCACGCGCCATGTGCACGTGGACAAGGTGCTCTCGACGCCGCAGTTCTGGCTGCTGTGGGGCGTGCTGTGCCTGAACGTCAGCGCCGGCATCGGCGTGCTGGGTATGGCTTCGCCGATGCTGCAGGAAGTCTTCGGTGCGCGGCTGATGGGCGGAAGCGGCGAACTGGCAGACATGGTCTCTGCTGACCGGGCCAAGGTCGCCTCGCTGGCCGCCGCCTTTGCCGGACTGCTGTCGCTGTTCAACATCATGGGGCGCTTCTTCTGGTCGTCGTTCTCTGACGTGATCGGCCGCAAGGCCACGTACATGGTGTTCTTCCTGCTGGGCATCGCGCTCTACGCGGCGGCGCCGCTGGCCGGTGATGCAGGCCGTGTCGGGCTGTTCGTGGGCGTGTTCTGCGTCATCCTGACGATGTATGGCGGCGGCTTTGCCACCATCCCTGCCTACCTGGCAGACCTGTTTGGCACGCAGCACGTCGGCGCCATCCATGGCCGCCTGCTCACCGCCTGGTCGGTGGCCGGCATCCTGGGCCCGGTGGTCGTGAACTACATCCGTGAGTTCCAGCTGTCGCAGGGCGTGCCCGCGCACCAGGTCTACAACACCACGATGTACGTGCTGGCCTCGTTCCTGCTGCTGGGCTTCCTGTGCAACCTGCTGGTGAAGCCGGTGGCCAAGGACAGGTTCATGAGCGAGGCAGAGCTGGCGAAGGAACGCGCGCTGGCCCATGAAGTGGCGCAGCGCGAAGTGCTGCAGGCCGGCGCGCACAGCGGCGCTACGCCGGTGGGGCTGGTGGTCGTGGCCTGGGCCGCCGCCGGCATTCCCCTGTGCTGGGGAATCTGGATCACGCTGGTGAAGTCGTTGGCGCTGTTCAGATAAGGCGCTGGATCTTCTTCCCGCGCCACACCAGCCGGTAATAGGTGGACTGGAACAGCAGCATGGCGAGGAAGGTCACCGGATAGGCGATCCACACGCCATCCAGGCCGATCCGGTGGCTGAGGAACCAGGCCACCGGGACCTCGACCAGCGCGATGGCGCTGATCGACAGCACGGTGGGCATCAGCACGGTGCCGCTGGAGCGCATGACGCCGGAGACCACGGCCGAGCAGCCGAAGATCAGCGTGCTCCACAGCACGATGTGGAGCATGCGCTGGGTAATCTCGATGACCTCGATGTTCGAGGTGAACATCCCCACGATCGAGCGCGAGAACAGGTAGCACAGCAGCAGCAGCGAGCCGGTGACGGCGAAGTTGATGAGAATGCCGGCGCGCGTGATGGCGCCCAGGCGCTCTGAGTGGCCCGCGCCGATGGCCTGCGCGCCCAGGATGGAAGCGGCAATGGCAATCGACATGGCCGGGAACTGCACATAGCCCAGCACCTGGTTGCCGGCGCCATAGGCGGCGGTGGCGCCGGAACCGAAGCCGTTCACCATCGACAGCAGCGCCACTTCGGCCAGTGACATGATCACCATCTGCAGCGCCGTGGGCACGCCGATGCGCAGCACTGCGAGCAGGATCTTCGGTTCGATGCGCATATGGCGCAGCAATTCGGCATTGGGCGCCAGCGCATGGCCCTTGTGGCGCATGTACAGGCCCAGCCACAGCAGGGTCACCGTGAACGAGACGACGAAGGCGCAGGCGGCGCTGGTCACGCCCAGTTGCGGCAGGCCGCCCCAGCCGCGGATCAGCGCCGGGGTCAGCACGATGCTGACCAGCGTCGAGACCACCAGTGCCTTGAGCGGCGTGACCATGTCGCTGACGCCGCGCATGATCGCGGTAAACAACATGAACAGGAAGAAGCCTGGCATCGCGACCAGCATGATGCGCGAGTAGGCGGTGGCGTCCTCGATGATGTCCGCGGGCGTGGCCAGGGCACGCAGCAGGGCGGCGGCAAACGAGCCGCCAAAGACCGCCACCAGCAGGCCGCCGATGAGTCCCACCGACAAGGTGGTGCCGGCCACGGCGAGCACGCGGTCGTGGTTCTTCGCGCCGTAAGCCTGGCCGATCAGCACCGATGCGCCCGACCCCAGTCCCATGACGAAGGAGATCAGGAACAGCATCAGCGGGAAGAAGGCCGAGGCCGCGGCCAGCGCGTGTACGCCGATCAGCTGGCCGAGGAAGATGTTGTTGATCGTGCCCGAGAGCGACTGGAGGATGTTCGCCAGCATCATCGGGCCAAGGAAGAGCAGGAAGGTCTTCCAGACAGGTCTTTGGGTGTGCAAGGCGGCGGCGCTCAGGGGTCAAGGGAGGAAGTTGACGATGAAACCACAACAGGCGCTGCCGCGGCTAATATCCCCGGCATGACAACGCTCACTGTGAACAGTTTTGATGGCCTCGCGCTCCATGCCGTGGCTGCCGGCGACCCGGCCCGTCCTGTCGTCGTTCTGAGCCATTCCATCGGCTGTGACCTGGGCAGTTGGGACGCGCAGGCCGACGCGCTGCAGGCTGACTATCGCGTGCTGCGGTTCGACCGTCGCGGTCATGGGCGCTCCGGCGTGCCAGACGCGGACGCGACCGTGGAAACATTGGGGCGGGATGCGCTGGCCGTGATGGACGCCTTTGGCGTGGCGCGCGCGCATTTTGTGGGCCTGTCGCAGGGGGCCATGGAAGGCATGTGGCTGGCGGCGCATCAACCGGCGCGCATCGATCGCCTGGTGCTGGCCAACACGACCGCCTACCTGGGCGTGCCGGAGATGATCCAGGGCGCCATTGACGCCGGCTATGCCCACGGCATGGCCGGCGTGGGTAACGGCTTCCTCGACCGCTGGTTGCCCCAGGCCTTCCGGGACGCAGAGCCGGCCGCAACCGCAGCCCTGCGCGCCACGTTTGCCGCGATGTCGCCGCAGGGGTTTGCGGCCTGCGCAGCCGTGCTCAAGCACCTGGACCTGCGCCCGGTGCTGGCGCAGATCGCTGCGCCGACCCTGGTCATCGTGGGGGGTGCCGAGGGACCGCCGCTGCAGGCGGCCGCGCAGGTGCTGGTCGATGGCATTCCGGGTGCGCGCCTGGCCGTGATCGACGGGGCCGGTCACCTCTCCAGCGTGGAGCGTCCGGCCGAATTTACAGCCGTGGTGAGGGCGTTTCTGGCCTGAGTCCCTGTGATGCGTCGAAACGGGCAGGGCCGTGCAGGTATGATCGGCAGACCGCCCCACGGCGCCACCTGCGACGTTATGCGATTGCGACCGGGCCTTTCACGCCTTTCCAAGGCCGACTGCCATGCATGAAGCGGCAGTCATCTTGGCCCTTATCCTGCTCAATGGCCTGTTTGCCTCGGCAGAGCTGGCGCTGGTGTCGGCACGACGGTCGCGCCTGCAGACCCTGGCCGAACGAGGCCATCGCGGTGCCCGGGCGGCGATCGCCCTGCTCGATGACCCGACCCGCCTGCTCTCGTCTACCCAGGTGGGCATCACACTCGTCGGCATCCTGACCGGTGTTTACAGCGGCGCGGCCTTCTCCGGTGAGTTGGCGCAGCACCTGTCCCAGTATGAGTTGCTGAAGCCCTATGCCGAGGAGCTCTCCTTCGGCGCCATCGTCGTGGTGATGACTTACGTGTCGCTGGTGCTGGGCGAACTGGTGCCCAAGCGCCTGGCCATGGCGCATGCCGACAGCTGGGCGATGATGGTGGCCCTGCCGATGCACTACCTGTCGGTGGCCGGCGCGCCGCTGGTCTGGCTGCTGCAGCACTCGACCGAGACCCTGCTGAAGCTGGTGCCAATGGTCAATGCCTCGCAGGCTGCGATCACCGATGACGATGTGCGTGCGCTGGCGGCCGAGGGCATGCTCAAGGGCGGTATCCATCGCCACGAGATGGAGATGATCGACTCGGTGCTGCGCCTGGCCGACCGGTCGATCGATTCGATCATGGTGCCGCGGGGCGACATCCTGTGGCTGGACGCGGGTGAGCCCGTGGCCGCGCTGTGGGACGAGGCACGCAAGAGTGGCCATGCCCGCTTCCTGCTGTGCCGGGGCGAGCTGGAACAACTCATTGGCGTGCTCTCGCTGGCCAACCTGGGCGAAGCCTTGCGTCGGGGTGCGATCGACCAGGACCAGGACCTGCAGCCGCCGCTGCATGTGCCCGAAGGCATCTCGGTGCTCAAGTTGCTGGAGACCTTCCGCCGTTCCAGCGTGCACCTGGCGGTGGTCACCAATGAATACGGTGGCATCGAGGGCCTGGTGACGCCGGCCGACATCCTCAAGGCCATCGCCGGCGAGCTGCCGGAGATGGGCAGTCGCGACAGCGCCGCCGCGCAGTTGCGCGATGACGGCAGTTGGCTGGTGGATGGCCACCTGCCGATCTATGAGGCCGAACGCACGCTGGGCCGCAAGGACCTGGCGCGTGGCGAGAACTACCACACGATGGCGGGCTTCGTGCTGTGGCACCTGGGCCGGCTGCCCGTGCAGGGCGAGAAGATGGCCTGGCGTGACCTGTCGATCGAGATCATCGATATGGACGGGCTGGTGATCGACAAGCTGCTGATCATGCGGCGCGAGGCCCAGGGCCTGCGTGCCGGCCAGGTCGATACGCCGCTGGAGCGCGAAGAATAAAGCGGGTCAGCGCCCGCTGATGTCCCAGAACAGGGCGTCGATGCCGATGCGGATGCCCGGGTCAGGGTGCCAGCCAAATTGTTTTTCCCAGGTCACCAGTGGCGTGACATGCCAGTACAACCAGTGCGTACGCGTGGGCTGCTTGTAGAACAGGCTGGCCTCATAGCGCTGGGTGCCGGTGTCGCGCGTGCCGGTTGCCAGTCCCTGCATGCCAAAGCCGCGCGCGAGGTCGCGACCACCGACTACTTCACTGTAGCGACCGAAGCGGATGATTTCCTGCGCGCGTGCGAGCGTAAACGCCTGGGTCCATTCGGTGTCCGCCTTGTCACGGCGCCAGTTGGCGTAGCTCGACGAGCGGAAGACCCACGTATCCATCCATCGATCAAAGCTGGCGCCCGTCGCCACCCCGAGGCCCTTGTGCGTCTCGAGGTAGACCTTGGCGAAGGGCAGCAACTCCCACTCGCCCAGGTCCATCTGGCGCATCCAGCGCAGCGAGGTGAACGCCACCGGTGGCACATCGGCGCGGATGCCGACGTCGAAATCGAGGTAATGCAGCGGCGTGACACGCAGGCCGGCGCGGATGCTGCTGGACGCGCTGCGCAGCGGGCTGGGGGACTCTTCGACGGTGTCGCTGGTGATGAAGAGCCGCAGTCGGCGCTGCAGGTTCGGCATCTGCAGGAGCAGGTCGAGATCGATCCGTGGAGTCTGGTCGATGCTGCCGTTCTCGCGATGGATGGCGGTGTAGTCGACACCCAGGCGAAAGGGCGAGGCGGGGACCGGCAGGCGCGTGTCACCTTCATCGACAAAATGCGCATCGCTGCGCTCAATGAAGTCCTGCACATGCAGATAGAGCCAGTCATGCCAGCGATCGAGTGTGTTGGCCGGCGGTGGGGTGTCGTGCAGGTCGCGCGTGCTGAGCGGCGTGGGGCTGACGTTGACCGGTTCCGCGGCGACGGCGGCCAGCGGCAGGAGGAGCCCTAGCAACAGCTGTGTAGATAGCCGCATCGACGCTCCCGGAAAGCGTGTAAGGACTTTCAGAATAGCGCACTTGCGCGAGCCTGCCGCCGTAGTGGCGACTTGTCGCAATGACAAGCGGGGAAGTACTGCTGCTGCGCTAGGCGGTCGCCACGCGCGCCGGGAAGGCATGGCCGCGCGTGGACACGGCCTTGATCAGCGCCCACACCGAAAGGCCCGGTGCCAGGTGCAGTTCCTGCGTGGCGGCGCGGGTGATGCGCGCCAGGACGCACGCGCCGCCGATGTCGACCTTGATCAGGTCGCTGTCGCCATCGGCAACGATGGACTGGATGATGCCCCGCAGCTGGTTGCGCACCGAGAGGCCCTGCGGTTCCTGCGTGGCCAGGATGATGTCGCGCGCGAGCAGTTGTACGCGCATGAGACCGCCAGGTGTCGCGCCGGCGCAGGGAATGCGCAGCTGCCCGGTGCCGACGGCGATGTCGGCCAGGCCGGTGGCGGCATCTACGCCGGCAACGCGCCCATCGACCACGGCGCCCAGTGCCTCGGGCCCGACGATGGCGCGCAAGGCGGGCGTGAGGCTGACCGCACTGATGTCGCCCTGGGCCACGACCTGGCCGGCATCGAGCACCACGACATGCGTGGCCAGGCGCAGCACTTCGTCGAACTGGTGGCTGACGAGGATCATGGGAATCGCGCAGTGGTCGCGCAGCTGCTCGAGATAGGGCAGCACTTCTTCGCGACGCGCGGCATCGAGCGAGGAGAGCGGTTCATCCAGCAGCAGCAGCCGCGGCTGTGCCAGCAACGCGCGACCCAGGGCGACGCGTTGCTTCTCACCACCCGACAGCGTGCCGGGGCGGCGGTCCAGCAGGGGGGCAAGGCCCAGCAGCGCGACCACGTCATCGAAGCTGATGAGCTCGCGTGCGCCACGCGTACGGCGTGCGCCATAGCGCAGGTTGCCCTGCACGCTGTAGTGGGGAAACAGGCGCGCGTCCTGGAAGACATAGCCCGCGCGGCGCTGCTCGGCCACGACGTTGACGTGGCTGTCGGTGTCGAGCCAGCACTCGGCGTCGAGCTGGATGCGGCCTTGCTGAGCAGGCAGCAGGCCGGCGATGAGGTTGACCAGGGTGGTCTTGCCGCAGCCGGAACGGCCGAACAGCGCCACGACGCCGGGCGTGGGCGCCTGGAAGGCCACATCCAGCGTGAAGTCGCCGCGCTGCTGGCGAAGGCTGACGTCCAGCACGGCTAGCGACCCAGCCAGCGGCGCAGGCCGCGGGCGAGCAGTTCGGAGGCCATGAGCCCGCCCAGGCCCAGGCTGAAGGACAGCAGCGCCAGGCGCGCCGCGAGCGCATCGCCATCGGGTGACTGCAGCGCCGAGTACAGGGCCAGGGGCAGCGTGCGCGTCTCGCCGGGGATGTTGGAGACAAAGGTGATGACGGCGCCGAACTCGCCCAGGCCCGCGGCGAAGGCGGTCACTGCGCCGGCCAGCACGCCGGGCAGCATCAGCGGCAGGGTAATCGTGAGAAACCGGTCCCAGGGGCCGGCCCCCAGCGTGCGCGCGGCCTGCTCAAGCCCCGTGTCCACGCCTTCCAGGGCCAGGCGCATGGCACGCACCATCAGCGGGAAGGACATGACCGCCGTGGCCAGCGCGGCACCGGTGGTCGAGAACACCAGGCGGATGCCCAGGTAGTCGTTCAGCAGCTGGCCGATGGGCCCGCGCGCGCCCAGCAGCAGCAGCAGCAGGTAGCCGACGACCACCGGCGGCAGCACCAGCGGCAGGTGCACGAAGGCGTCCAGCAGCGTGCGGCCGGGGAAGCGGCGCCGCGTCAGCAGCCAGGCAATGGCGATGGCCGGCAGCAGGCTGAAGCCCACACTGCGTGTGGCCACGGCAAGGCTCAGGCGCAGGGCGGAGAGTTCGGTGTCGCCAAGGAAGGTCATGCGCGAAGCATAAACTGAGACGGCGGCATTGCCGGCATTCCGCTGCTGCCGGGATAATCGGCGACATGAACACTGTCACCGTCAAACCCACGCAGCCCGCCATGCGGGACATCGTCACCCTCCAGTCGCACATCCTGCAGCAACAGGCGCTGCACCCCGATGCCAGCGGCACCTTTACCTGGATCCTTTCGGCCCTGTCGATCTCGGCCAAGATGATCGCTGCCCAGGTGCGCCGCGCGCGTCTGGAAGATGTGCTGGGCAACGCGGGTGAGCAGAACGTACAGGGCGAGCAGCAGCAGAAGCTCGATGTCATCGCCAACGAGATCCTGTTGCGCACGCTGGGCGCGCGCGAGGGCGTGGCCATTGTGGCCTCCGAAGAGAATGAAGAGCCGGTGATCCTGCGCGAGCAGAACGACGGCGAGACGCGCTACTGCGTGCTGTTCGACCCGCTCGACGGGTCATCCAACCTCGACATCTGCGGCTCGGTCGGCACGATCTTCAGCATCCTGCGCAAGGACCGTCGGTCCACGAAGGCCGAGGACTCGCTGCTGCAGCCGGGTACGCGGCAGGTGGCCGCTGGCTATGTGCTGTATGGCTCTTCCACGGTGATGTTGCTGACGCTGGGACACGGCGTGGACATGTTCGTGCTCGACCCGTCGATCGGCGCTTTTGTGCGCGTGGCCGAGGGCCTGAAGATCCCGGTGAAGAACAAGTGCTACTCGCTCAACGAGGGCAACCGCCTGACGCTGCCCGAGGGCTACCAGAAGTACCTGCACTGGGCGCAGTCCAACGGTTACTCCAGCCGTTACGTCGGCGCGATGGTCGGCGACGTCCACCGCATCATGCTGCAGGGTGGCGTGTTCATGTACCCGCCGACGCAGAAGGCGCCCAAGGGCAAGCTGCGGCTGATGTACGAGGCCAACCCGATGGCCTTCCTCGTCGAGCAGGCCGGTGGCAAGGCGCTGGCCGGCCCGGACCAGCGCATCCTCGACGTGCAGCCCGAGGGCATCCACCAGCGCACCTGCGTGGTCCTGGGCAGCAGCGAGGAAGTGGACCACGTCATGGCGCAGGTCGCGGGCTGAGGCCGCGCGACCTGGCCCTGGGTCAGACCTTGCTGGGCGCGGCGTCCAGCAGGATGGTCTTGGTCTCGGTATAGCCCAGCAGGCCGGCCATGCCGCCTTCGCGGCCGATGCCCGATTGCTTGAAGCCGCCGAAGGGCAGGAAGTAATCGAGCCGGAAGGCGTTCTGCGAGATCGCGCCGGTGCGCACGCCGCGCGCGATGCGGTAGGCGCGGTCGGTGTCGTGTGTGAACACGACGCCAAACAAGCCATAGGGTGAATCGTTGGCGATGCGCAGCGCGTCGGCCTCGTCGTCATACCCCAGCAGTGCGATCACCGGCCCGAAGATCTCTTCCTGCGCGATGGCCATGTCGCTGGTCACGTCGGTGAACAGCGTCGGATCGAAATAGCAGCCCTGCGGCATGTGGGCGCTGCGCGTGCCGCCGCAGACCAGACGGGCGCCTTCGGCCTTGCCCACCGACATATAGCCTTCGACGCGTTCGAGCTGCCGGCGCATGGCCAGCGGGCCCATCATCGTGGCCGGGTCGCTGGGGTCGCCGACGCGGATGGCCGCCAGCTCGGCCTGGATGGCCTCGGCATAGGCGGCCTGTTTCGCGCGCGGCACGACCACGCGGCTGAGCGTCGCGCAGACCTGGCCGCTCATGATCGAGATGGTGTGGGCCAGCTGCTTGGCAGCCGTGGCCACGTCGTAGTCGTCCATCACGATGGCCGCAGACTTGCCGCCCAGTTCCAGCGTGCAGCGGGCGATGCGCTCGCCGCAGAGCGAGGCGATGCGACGGCCGGCGACCGTGCTGCCGGTGAAGCTGACCTTGTCGACGCCGGGGTTGCGCACCAGCTGTTCGGCGGCTTCGCGGTGTGCGGTGACCAGGTTGAGCACGCCCGGCGGGAAGCCAACGGCTTCGGCGGCCTCGGCGATCAGGTAGGCCTCCAGCGGCGCTTCGGGCGCGGGCTTCAGGATGACCGTGCAACCGGCCAGCAGCGCCGGCACGATCTTGTTGATCAGGATGGTCAGCGGCGCATTCCACGGCGCGATGGCCGCGACGACGCCGACCGGCTCGCGCGCGATGACGGCGATGCCCTTGCCATCGCTGGTCTTTACTTGTTCGGCATAGTTGTACGTGGCACCGATGCCCGCGTAGTACTGGATGATCGCCAGCGCGCCGCCGACCATGTAGGGGGCGACCATTGCCAGGGCGCCCACCTGCTGCACCCAGGCGGCGGCCAGTTCGTCCTTGCGCGCTTCGAGTGCCTGGCCCAGCTTGCCAATGAGTGCTGCGCGCT
>CANGFJ010000015.1 GCA_947453065.1 Pseudomonadota bacterium | reverse complement strand
CTCGGCGCTGGCGCACAGCATCCTGCAACTGGCCCTCTGCCGACTGGTCACGGGCGCGGCACTGGGGGCCAGTCTGGCCAATGCCTACTCGCTGACGGCCGACTTCATGCCCCGGCGCCGCCGGGCGGGC
This sequence comes from Pseudomonadota bacterium, assembly GCA_947453065.1. Taxonomy (GTDB): domain Bacteria; phylum Pseudomonadota; class Gammaproteobacteria; order Steroidobacterales; family Steroidobacteraceae; genus ZC4RG30. Next base: position 27,061 of record CANGFJ010000015.1, on the reverse strand, counting down.
CTCATCACGCTGACCTACTGCAACACCGCCACCGGCGCGCTGCTGGCCGGGCTGACTGCCCCCTATGCCATCAGCCACTACGGCTGGCAGGCGGCCTTTGTGGTCGGCGGTGCACTGCCGGTGCTGCTGAGCGTGGCGCTGGTCACCACCGCACCGGAGTCGATCAAGTTCTTGCTGCATCGCCGGCCAGACAGCCCGGCCATCGCCGGCATCCTGCGAAAACTGGCCCCCGGCGTGGACGCCAGCACGGTTTACCTGCGGCCCTTTGCCCAGGCGCTGGCAGGGTCGGTGCGCGACCTGTTCACGCAGCGCCTGCGCGCGCCCACGCTGCTGATGTGGGCGGGGTTTGCGCTGAATTCGTTCAACCTCTACCTGCTCGTCAGCTGGCTGCCCACGCTGCTCACGGGCGCGGGCTGGCTGCCCGCCCAGGCCATCCGGGCCATGGCCTTCAACCAGATGGGGGGCCTGCTGGGCGGCATTTCGCTAGGGTGGCTGATGGATCGATTTGGCGCGGAGCGCACGCTGGCCACCAGCTTCGTGGTCAACGCCATCGCGCTGGCCTTGTTCCTGGTCGTGCCGTCGGGGTTCTATACCTGGGGCGCGCTGCTGCTGGTGATTGGCGCGGGCACGGGCGGCGCGCAGTTTGCGATCGTGTCGCTGGCCGCCACACTGTATCCGTCAAGCATCCTGGCCACCGGCACGGGCTGGGCTTCTGCCGTGGCGCGCGTAGGGGCCGTTGCCAGCCCCTTGATCGGCGGCGCGCTGATCGCTGCCGGCGTGAACCCGACCCAGGTGATCGCGGGGCTGGCGGGCCCCGCAATCCTCTGCGCTATTTCGATGCTGGCCCTGTCGCGGGCACGCCAGCGGGCCTAGTGCCGCCCTTCGACGCGTCATAAACGGCGTCGGGCCTGCGCGTCCAGGGCGAACGCAGGAAGTACGGGGCCGCGCTGAAGGTGGCCTCGACCGCGATGATGCCGTCGCGGGTCACCTTGAACGACTCGAGAAAGCCCCAGGACTGCGGCTCCTGGTAATTGGACTTCGCGGGCGCACCCGTGGTCAGCGTGTAGGTATCGAGCACGCCCTTGTGATCGATGAAGCCGCGGCACATCGCAAAGCCCCGCTCCTCGTCCACCAGGAAACAGTCGCGATCGCGCACGCGGTTGTTGTAGCGGTATTGCCCCGTGCGGAAGCCCTGCTCGATGTCGGTAGACAGCAAGCCGTTTTCATTGCGCACAGCCCCAGCCGCAAAGCGGGCACCGCGGATCTCGCCGGTGTTGTACTGGAGCGTGGAGAAATAGCCGTCAGCCTGCTGGATGATCGCCGCCCGCGGCAGACGTGATGCCGGGGGAATGACTGCGTTCAAGGCCGGATCGCGATGGTATTGCGTGATGTCGGCCATGGGCGTGGGCGGACCACTGAGGTTGCGACGCGTGGCGATGACCTGCTCGACCTCGGTGATCTGCCGGTTGCGCACGCGCAGCCGTACGGCCAGGTAGCCCTGCGCGTCACGCTGCATGACGCTGGTGTAGATCCCCACCTGCCCGGTGGATGGATCCGACAGCACCAGCGGCACGTCCAACTCGGCGGTGACCGTGTCCCAGGTGCCGTCCGGCAACGCCATTTCCACGTTGTTTTCGGTGAAGCGGACCTTCGATGCGAAAGGCGCGCGCTGCACATCGTGCGCGAAATACGCGGCACGATACGCCGCCGCGATGCCTTCGAGGCAGGCCTTGTCGCAGTCAGCCGCCAGGGCACGCTGGCCCGGCACTGCCAGGGCACACAGCATCAGGAACGCAGACAGGTTTGTTTTCATAGGTCGCTGCTTGCCTCTAGCCGGACATCCCGGTGCGGGACGCTCACCGTTTTGCAGGGAATTGTCGTCAGGCGCAAGGGGCCCGCCACGACTGCGCGCCAGATTCACTCCGCCGCGACGGCCTTGCCCTTGAAAATCTGCTTGCTCAGCGCCTCGTAGCGTTTCTGTAGCGTCACGCGTTCTTTGAGCAACTGCGCCAGCGCCGGGTTCTTGCCGATCACCGCCAGCAGGTTCTTTCGGTACTCGGCCTGCTTGAGGAAGATGGCCTGGTCTGCAGTCAAAAAGCCCGCTTTATTGCCCTGGGCAACGGCTGCGGTGGCGTCATCAATGAACGCCGGACGGCAGACGCGCGACTGCATCAGCGTGCCCGTGCGCGCCTCGGTCGTACAGACGACATCAAACTGCCGGTTCTTGTTGAGCGTGTTGTATTGGCTGTTGAAGCGGTCTTCGAGCGCGACCATCTCGGTGCGCAGTTCGCTGAGCTTTTCGCGTTGGGAATTGATCTGTACTTCGGCAATCGGGTCGCCGGGAACCTCGCCGGGCGCCTGCTGGGCAAAGACCGACTGGCAACAGACCAGGGCACACAGCCACAACCCGCGGTAAACCATTATTGCCCCCGTATTTTCACTCACTACAAGGGGACATTTTGCCAGACCGTGCGGGTCGCGTATCCGCGCCCACATCGGCTAATGTCATGTTCCCAGCATACAACTGCGGTATATGGATGCCATGAAGCTCCACACTCGCCTGCCCATGCTGCGCCTTGCTGCGGCGTTGACCCTTGCCTTTGCCACGCTGACGGGAAGGGCTGCGGTACCGACAGAGGCCCCGCGCGCACCCGTCGCCCCGAAGCTGATCATCGCCATTTCCGTCGATCAGTTCAGCGCGGGCCTGTTCGAACAATACCGCTCGCACTGGAGCGGTGGTCTGCGCCGACTGGCTGACCAGGGCATCGTGTTCAACAGCGGTTACCAGAGCCATGCGGCGACCGAAACCTGCCCGGGCCATTCCACCCTGCTGACCGGACGCCACCCTTCGGGCACCGGGATCGTGGCCAACCAATGGCTGGATCGCAGCAGCGGCAAGGGCATCTATTGCGTGCAGGACGCTGAACATCCGGTGCCGGGCCGCCCGGGGCAACCGCGAGGCCCGGCCAACCTGAAGGTCAGCACCTATGGCGAATGGCTGAAGACGGCCGATCCGCGCTCCCGCGTGTTCGGCGTGTCAGGCAAGGACCGCGCCGTGATCACGATGACGGGTCACCAGCCCGATGGCGCGTTCTGGTGGGACGATGAGCGCGGGTTCACGACATCGGTGCCGGCAGGTACAGAGGAAACCGCCCGCCTGGCCCCCGTGGCCGATTTCAATCGCCAGTTGTTCGCACGCTGGCGCAGCAAGGCGCCCCTGTGGACGCCCAGCGACGCCCGCTGCCGCGCCCTGCAGACGACGCAGCACTACGGGAACCTGTCGCTGGCGCATGAGCTCCCGCCGCCGGGGGGAACGCCAGCCCCCGGCACGTCATTCACCCTGGACAAGAACCCCACGGTGCAGCAATGGTTCCGCGCCTCCCCGGGCCTGGACGCGATCACCCTGCAGCTGGCCGAATCGCTGCTGCAGCGTTTCGGCCTGGGCCGTGGCGAGGCACCCGACCTGCTGGCCATCAGCCTGAGCGCGACGGACTACGTCGGCCACCGCTATGGCAACCAGGGACCAGAGATGTGTGACCAGCTGGCGCAGCTGGACGCCCGCCTGGGTGCGTTCCTCGACCGCGTGGCCGCGTTGAAAGTGCCGACGCTGCTGGTGCTGTCCGCAGACCACGGCGCCGTGGATGCGGCCGAGCGCGTGGACCATCACGCCATTGATGCCGTGCGGATCGATACCCGCAAGTTACTGGGCGAGGTCAATGCCAGCCTGCGGGCGCAACTGGGACTGGACTTCGTGCCCTTCGGGGGCGACGCGCAGCAACTCTACCTCTCGCCGATTGCCGGCACGGGGGCAGCCCGCCAGCGCATCCTCGACGCGGCCGTCGCACTGCTGCGTCAGCGGCCCGAGGTCCAGGCCGTCTTCACGCGCGAGCAAGTGGCCACCAGCCACCCGCGGCCGGGCACGCCCGTGGATGAACTCTCGCTCGTCGAACGCTATGCCGAAAGCTATGACGCCGAGCGCAGCGGCGACCTGTTCGTGGCGCTGCTGCCCTATGCGTCCCTGGGTGTGCCGGGCCACCAGGGCGATTCGATCGCAGGCCACGGGTCGCCGTGGAACTACGACCGGCGTGTGCCGATTGTGTTCTGGTGGCCAGGTGCCCGCGGCTATGAGCAGACCTTGCCGGTCGAGACGGTCGACATTGCCCCGACGCTCGCACGGATCAGCCGTATCGCCACCCCCGAAGTCGACGGCCGCTGCCTGAACCTGGACGGAGATCGCGGCGACAGCTGCACCACCCCATAGCGTTACAGTCTTCCTCCCCTGCTCCCCTGAGGATCCGACCATGTCAGACGAAGCCAAGTGTCCCTTCACCGCGACGACCGGCGCCCGTACGACCCTGGGGGCGCAATCGAACCGGGACTGGTGGCCGAACCAGCTCAACCTCCGGATCCTTCACCAGCATTCTGCGAAGTCCAACCCCCTGGACGCGCAGTTCAACTACGCGGAGGCGTTCAGCACGCTCGACCTCGCGGCCCTGAAGCAGGACCTGCGGGCCTTGATGACCGACTCGAAGGACTGGTGGCCGGCGGACTGGGGCCACTACGGCGGGCTGTTTATCCGCATGGCCTGGCACAGCGCCGGCACATACCGGGTTTCCGATGGCCGCGGTGGCGCGGGAACGGGCAACCAGCGCTTTGCACCGATCAACAGCTGGCCCGACAACGGCAACCTCGACAAGGCGCGGCGCTTGCTGTGGCCGATCAAGCAGAAGTACGGCGAGGCCATCTCCTGGGCCGACCTGATGATCCTGGCCGGCAACTGCGCGCTGGAATCGATGGGCTTCAGGACGTTCGGGTTCGCAGGGGGACGAGAAGACATCTGGGAGCCCGAAGAGGACATCTACTGGGGCTCCGAGGCCACCTGGCTGGGCGATAAGCGCTACAGCGGCGAGCGTGCGCTGGAACAGCCCCTGGGCGCCGTGCAGATGGGCCTGATCTACGTGAACCCGGAAGGCCCCAACGGCAACCCCGATCCGGTTGCCTCGGGCCGAGACGTGCGCGAGACCTTCGCGCGCATGGCCATGAACGACGAAGAGACCGTCGCGCTGGTGGCCGGTGGCCACACCTTCGGCAAGGCCCATGGCGCGGGTGATCCGGCCCTGGTCGGCCCCGAGCCCGAAGGCGCACCGCTGGAAGAAATGGGCCTGGGCTGGAAGAACCGCTACGGCAGCGGCAAAGGCGTGCACACCACCACCAGCGGCATCGAAGGCGCCTGGAAGCCCCACCCCACCACCTGGGACTCGGGCTACTTCGACACGCTCTTCGGCTATGAGTGGGAATTGGTCAAGAGCCCCGCCGGTGCCTGGCAGTGGCTGGCGCGCGACGTGCGCGAGGCGGACCTGATCCCCGATGCGCACGACCCGTCGAAGAAGCACCGCCCGATGATGACGACGGCAGATTTGTCGTTGCGCAGGGACCCGGTGTACGAACCAATCGCGCGCCGCTTCCACAAGGACCCGCAGGCCTTCGCCGATGCCTTTGCGCGCGCCTGGTTCAAGCTCACCCACCGCGACCTGGGACCGCGCTCGCGCTACCTGGGCGCCGATGTGCCTGCCGAAGTGCTGGTCTGGCAAGATCCGGTGCCGGCCGTTGATCACCCGCTGATCAATGCGCAGGACACTGCAGCCCTGAAGGCCCGGGTGCTTGCCTCGGGCCTGTCGGTGGCCGAACTGGTGGCCACGGCCTGGGCATCGGCCTCGACCTTCCGCGGTTCGGACAAACGCGGTGGCGCCAACGGCGCGCGCATCCGACTCGCGCCGCAGAAGGACTGGGAGGCCAACCAGCCGGCCCAACTGGCCACCGTGCTGGCCAGGCTCGAAAGCATCCAGCACGCCTTCAACGCCGCGCAGTCCGACAACAAACGGGTGTCGCTCGCCGACCTCATCGTGCTGGGTGGCTGTGCAGCGGTGGAACAGTCTGCACAGGCTGCCGGTCACCCCATCCAGGTGCCCTTCACGCCGGGTCGCACCGACGCCTCGCAGGCACAGACCGATGTGGAATCGTTTGCGGTGCTGGAGCCCACCGCCGACGGGTTCCGCAATTACCTGCAGAACCTGCCCCACGCGCCAGCCGAGCAACTGCTGCTCGACAAGGCGCAGTTACTGACCCTCACCGCACCGGAAATGACTGTGCTCATCGGCGGGCTGCGGGTGCTGGGGGCCAACACCGGGCATCTATCGCAGGGCGTGTTGACAGACAGGCCCGGCACCCTCACCCCGGACTTCTTCGTGAACCTGGTCGACATGGCCACGGCCTGGAAGCCAACGGATGAGCGCGCAGAAACCTATGAAGGCCGTGACCGCGCCAGTGGTGCGCTGACGTGGACGGCCAGCCGCGTTGACCTGGTCTTCGGCTCGAATTCGCAGCTGCGGGCGCTGGCCGAGGTGTATGCCTGCAGCGGCGCGCAGGCGAAGTTCGTGCGCGACTTCGTGGCGGCCTGGCACAAGGTGATGAATCTGGATCGCTTCGAGCTGGTCCGTGCCCAATAACGCTGCCCCATCAGGAAACACACGGTCATGAAACACAACTTGCGCTTCGCGATCCTGACGAAGGTCGAGCACCCCTGGTTCATCGAGGTGAAACGCGGCGCACTGGCGCAAGCCGGTCTGCTCGCGCAACAACTGGGCATTGAGGTCACCGTGGACTACCGGGCGCCCAGCGTGGCGTCCGCGGCCGAGCAAAGCCGCATGCTGGCGGACGTGGTGGCCTCCAACCCGGATGGCATCGCGATGGACCCCGTCGAGCCCATCGATCGCATGCCGCTCATCGCCCAGATCCTGCAGCGGCGCATTCCGCTGGTGCTGTTCGACTCGCCGTCCCCGCAGCCAGGCATTACGAGCGTGGGCAATGATTTCCGGCGCCAGGGCAGGCTTGCGGCCGAGCACCTGATCGGCTTGCTGGGCGGTCACGGAAAAGTCGCGGTGATGCGCGGATTCCCTTCGGCGCCAAATCACCAGCAACGCCATGAGGCCCAACTGGCCGCCCTGGCCACGCAACCCGGGATCACGGTCGTTGATGGCGGCATCGACAACGACGACATCGACACAGCCCGCCAGCAAGCCCTGCAGGTGCTGGCCTCGCACCCGGACCTGGCCGGTTACCTGTGCTGCGATGCCGCCGGGCCCATCGGCATCGCGCAAGCCCTGCGCGAGAGCCAGCGGGCGGGAACCGTGCGCTTCGTGGGGATGGATGGCATCAGGCCGATTCTCGAGGCGATCAAAGAGGGCGTCATCGATGCGTCATCGGCCAGCGACCCCTACATGCAGGGCGCCATGTCGGTACTGATACTTTGGCACAGCACGCTGGGCATGCCTGCGCCGGAGGCCATCGAAACCAGCATCCACCTCATCACGCGCGACAACGTGGATGCCTTCCTGGACGCTTGCGACTGAACGCAGCGTCCTAGCCCTGCTGCATCTCAGCCAGCGCGCGCTCATAGGGCTCGGGCGGCAGCTGCCGACCCAGCACCAGGTCGGCGGCGCGCTCCCCCACCATCATCGAGGGCAGGTTGGTGTTGCCGCTGGGCACATCGGGCATCACCGAGGCATCGGCGATGCGCAGGCCCTCGATGCCGCGAACCCGCAACTGGTCATCCACCACGGCGGCGGCGTCATGGCCCATGCGGCAGGTGCCCACCGGGTGTGAGCGGTGACCGGCATTGCGGCGCAGGTGCTCTTTGAGGTCTGCCTCTGAATCGGTACCGGGGCCCGGGAGCACCTCGCGGCGGATCATGTCGCGCAAGGGCTGCTGCGCGTACACGCTGCGGCTGAGCTTGACTGCGCGCACCATGGCGTCGAGGTCGGCCGGGTCGTCAAACATGTTCAGCAGGATTCGCGGCGCATCGGCCGGGTCGGCGGACCGCAGCTTCACCCAGCCCCGTGATTTCGGCTGCAGATAGCCGGTGCGCACGGCCAGGCGATAGACAGGCGGCTTGCCAATGCCCGGGAACCACAGCTCGGCACTGTTGCCGATCGGCAGGGACATCATCTGGATGTCGGGCTGATCCAGCCCCTCCAGGGTACGGGCGAACACATTGGCCGTCGTACCGGTGTAGGCAAACGGCCCGCCCTTGGTCAGCATCCAGCGGGCGACAGCCAGCGTCGCGCGGTCCATGCGCAGATGACGCGTCAGGCCCGGCGTCCCCACCAGTTCGTATTCATTGAGGATGTTCGGGTGGTCGGAGAGGTTGCGACCCACGCCGGGCAAGTCGTGAAGGGCGTCGATGCCAAGTGCGCGCAGTTCATCCGCCGGTCCGATGCCTGACAGCATGAGCAAGTGGGGCGAGTTATAGGCGCCGCCACAGACGATGATTTCCCTGGCGGCGTGCGCCGTCTGGAGCTGCCCGCGCTGGCGGTACTGCACGCTGGTGGCACGCCCGTTGGCCAGCACGATGCGACAGGTCAGCGCATTCGTCAGGATGGTCAGGTTGGCGCGCTGCATGGCCGGATACAGGTAGGCGCGGGCAGAACTGGAACGCACGCCGCCACTGGCCGTGGCCTCCATCTGCGCGATGCCGTCCTGCTCGGCACCATTCGGATCGGCACAGAAGGGAATGCCCGCGGCCAGCGCAGCGGCGAGTAAAGGCTCCCACAACAGGTCTGCCCCTTGCATGCGCGAGATCTTGACCGGCCCATCACCACCGTGGAAAGGACCTGCGCCGCGCCAGCTGGATTCCAGGCGTTTGAAGTACGGGAGCAGTTCGGCGTAGCTCCACCCCTTCAGGCCCATTTCGCTCCACCGGTCATAGTCCCGGCGATGGCCGCGTATCGCAATCATTGCGTTGATGGACGAGGTGCCACCCAGGGTGCGACCGCGCGGAATGTCGAGGCTGCGGCCCTGCAACCCTGGCTCGGGCTCTGACTTGTACTGCCACGTTCCGATATTGCCCCAGGCGACTTTGGGGAACGCCAGCGGCATCAGCTGGAAGGGATGCCGATCGCGCGGGCCAGCCTCCAGCAACAGCACGGAGATGGCGGGATCTTCAGAGAGTCGGGCAGCCAGGGCTGCGCCCGCCGAGCCGGACCCGACGACGATGTAGTCAAACTCTCCCTTCATATCCGCTCCCTGTTCCCTGGTGGACGCGTGCTGCGCCGGGCTTTGTCATGAGACTGCATAGTAAACGACCGGTCTCCGTCATACCCGGGGCTTAGCCTTCCGCGCGTCACCCTCGTGCGGAGGTCCTGTGTTACACCGCTCCCGACTGCTGCTGATCGCTGCCCTGGCCTGCACCGGCCTCTTGCTGGTCCGGCCTGACCTTCTGGCCGCCTCGCAACCGGCAGCACTGCAATCGCCGGCTGTTGCGCAGCGCCCGCTGCTAGTCCTGGTGTCCATCGACGGCCTGCGACCTGATGCGGTGCTTGAGGCCGAAGCGCACGGGATGCACCTGCCGAACCTGCGCGCCCTGATGCGCGATGGCAGCTATGCAGAGGGCGTGACCGGCGTCCTGCCCACGATGACCTACCCCAGCCACATGACGCTGATGACGGGCGCAGTGCCGGCACGCCATGGCATCTATACCAACACCACCTTTGACCCGCTGGGCCACAACGATGGAGGCTGGTACTGGTATGCGGAAGACGGCCGCGCACAGACGCTCTGGGATGCGGCCGCACAGGCCAAGCTGACCACGGGCAACATCTACTGGCCCACCAGCGTGGGGGCGCAGGTCACCTACAACCTGCCGCAGATCTGGCGCAGCGGCACCGCCGATGACAGGAAGCTGCAGCACGCGCTGTCGACGCCGGGTCTGGAGGCGCAATTGGGCGAGGGACTGGGCACCTACCCGGCCGGCGACCAGGAGACCGTCGAGGACGATGCCCAGCGGACCCGCTATGCCCAACGCCTGATCGAGACGCGGCGGCCCGACTTCACCACCGTCTACCTGACGGGACTGGATTCGGAGCAGCACAACTCCGGACCGTTCAGCCCCATGGCCAATGCTGCGCTGGAGCGCCTTGATGCCCTGATCGGCCAGTTACGAGCCAGTGCAGAACGGGCCGCGCCAGGCCGCGCCTATTTCTGCGTGGTGTCGGACCACGGCTTTGCCGCCATCCAGCACGACGTGAGCCTGTATCCGGCACTCGTGCAGTCAGGCCTGATCACGCTGAGCGCCGATCGCAGCCGGATCATCGACTGGCAGGCCATGCCCTGGGGTGCGGGCGGCTCTGTGGCCCTCATGCTGGCCGACCCCGGCAATGCACAAACGCGCGACACCGTGCACGCGCTCCTGAAGCGACTGGCGAGCGACCCGCACAACGGTATCGACAAGATCCTGGACCAGGACGAACTGCACCGACGCGGTGGCTTTCCGGATGCCGCGTTCCTGGTGACCTTCCGCGTGGGTTACGAGACGGGGTTCAACCTGAGCGGCCCCCTGGTCACGGCCGCAAGCCATCGCGGCATGCACGGCTACCCGCCGGAAGTACCCGAGATGCGCTCGTCGTTCTTCATCACAGGGCCGGATGTCCCGGCGGGCCAGTCACTGGGTGTTATCGACATGCGCGCCATTGCGCCAACGCTGGCCGATGTCCTGCACATACGCCTGCGCGATGCCGACGAGCCCGTGCTGGCGCTGGGCCGGCACGACAGGGGTGGCAGCCGGCCACTGCTGGCACAGGCCAATCGCTGAGGCGCCGTCCAACATGCAGTGGCAGTCGGTGGAAGCCGCCAAGGCGAAAGACAAGGTCGAGTAGCCGGGCGGGCGATTGGCGCGCCGCCCAAATCTGACAGGTTTTTTGGGGGGCTCAGAACGCAGGGCCCGTCTGCCCCGGATCTGGGGACTTAGGGGTGCTGGGGCGGTCGGGAAAGATCGCCACTCCCCGCGTTTTGCGGGGGAAATCGCGCAGGTCGGGGTCGAACGACCTGCTCAGGAAACTAAGTGGCGGAGAGGGTGGGATTCGAACCCACGGTAGGCGTAAACCTACGCCTGATTTCGAGTCAGGTACATTCGACCACTCTGCCACCTCTCCGTCAGCCGGCCATTTTACACACCCTTTCGTCAGTCTGCACCTACCCTGTTGGGTACCCGGGGGCGGGACCGGCCCGGCCTGCTATCCTCATTGCTTGGACCCCGGTCTCCGGGGCGGTTTGCTTGTGCAGGAGCGCCATGATGCGAAGCCGGATACTGGCCGTGCTGACCGCGATCCTGCTGGCAGGCTGCGGGCGCAGCCCCTCGAACCTGGAAGCGGTGCTGGAGCGGGGCAGCCTGAACGTGGCCACGCTGAACGGGCCCACTACCTACTACCTGGGGGCGCACGGCCCGCAGGGGGCTGAATACCAGCTGGCGACAGCCTTTGCGGCCAGCCTGGGCGTGTCGCTGAACCTCTATACGGTGCCGGATCTGGCTGCACTGCGCGAGGAGCTCAGGAGCGGCCGCGCTGACATCGTGGCCGCGGGCATCACACCAGACCGTTCCTGGAACGAAGTCGGCAAGGCCACGGCAAGCTACCAGGACATTGACCAACTGGTGGTGACACGGCGCGGCAACCCGCGCATCCGCAGCCTCACGGCACTGGCCAACACACGCATCGTGGTCCTCAAAGACAGCCCTCGCCTGCAGGTGCTGACGGACCTGCGCTCGCGGCGAGCCCCCTACCTGCAGTGGGAGACGGTCACGCCGGCCGCGGGTGGTCCGTTGGCGCGGGTGAGCGACGGCGAAGCAGACTACGCGGTGGTAGATGCGGACGAGTTCGCGTATTCGCAGCATCTTTTCCCGGACGTCGTGGTCGCGCTGAAGCTGCCGGACGCGCGCGGCGCCCACTGGATCGTGCCCAAGCGCGCACGCAGCCTGCTGGTACGAGCGAACGCGTTCTTTGATGAACTGAGCAGCAAGCACAGCCTGGTCCCGCTGTTGGCGGCGGCTACACCCGAGAGCCCGGATTTTGCACTGCAGGTGTCGCAGCAGCTGCAAAAAGACATTGCGCTGGAATTGCCGGCGCTACGCCCCCACTTTGAAGAGGCGGCGCGCGAGACGGGCGTGGACTGGCGGCTGCTGGCGGCGCTGGGCTATGTGGAGTCCAAGTGGCAGACGCTGGCCGCCTCGGCGGACGGCGCGCAGGGCGTGATGATGCTGACAGGCGAGACGGCGACGTCACTGGGCGTGACAGACCGCAACGATGCGCGGCAGAACATCCTGGCCGGCGCACGGTATTTCGTGAAGGTGCGCGAGCAGATCCCGGACCGCATCCAGGAGCCCGACCGCACCTGGTTTACGCTGGCGGCCTACAACATGGGCTATGGGCATCTGGAAGACGCACGCAAACTCGCGCAGACACGCGGCAAGAGCGCCGACGTATGGGCGGATGTGCGCGGCGCGCTGCCCTTGCTGGCGATGGAAGAGTATTACGTGAACGCGAAGCATGGCTTCGCACGCGGCTGGGAACCGGTGCAGATGGTGGACAAGGTGCAGCTGTTTTTGAACCTGCTGGAATGGCGCGGCGAAGTCCTGGCGCCAACCGCTGCGAGCAAGACGGAGAAACGCGATGGAGCCTGAGAAGATCATCTTTCCCTGCGACTACCCCATCAAGGTGGTGGCGCGCGCCAGCGACGACCTGCGCGAGCGCATCGACGCAGTGTTCGCTGCGCACTTCGGAGCGTTCGAGACGCACCGCGTGGCGGTGAGGCCGTCGGCCAATGCGAACTTCGTGGCCTTTACGTACACGATGGTGGTGCAGCATGTGGACCAGCTGGGGAAGCTGCATGTGGAACTGCAGGCGAGTGAAGGGGTGGTGATGGTGTTGTAGGGGAGAGCCGGCGAATCACCCGCCTTCGCGGACCTTCTCGGACGCGCGCGCCAGCGCCTGCACGATGCACGGCCCCAGACCATCGGCCACCGCTTTGACCTCATCTGGCCCGCCCAGATCCCGGAGCTGCGTCACCTGCAGTCCGGCCATGCCGCAGGGGTTGATGCGGGCAAACGGCGCAAGGTCCATGTTCACGTTGAGCGCGAGGCCGTGGTAACTGCAGCCGCGGCGGATGCGCAGGCCGAGCGCGGCGAGCTTGGCGCCATCCACATACACGCCGGGTGCATCGCGACGGCCCTGTGCGTTGATGCCGAAATCAGCGACGTACTCAATGATGGCCTGCTCAAGCGCGACGACCAGGCCGCGCACGCTCAGCGGTGAACGACGCAGGTCCATGAGGGGATAGGCCACGAGCTGGCCGGGCCCGTGGTAGGTGACCTGCCCTCCCCGGTCGATCTGTACGACGGGGGTGTCGTCGGCGGCCAGCACATGCGAGGGATCTGCGGCCATGCCGAGGGTGAACACGGGCGGGTGCTCCAGCAGCCAGAGCTCATCGGGCGTGTCGGGCGTGCGCTCGTCGGTGAAGCGCTGCATGGCGCGCCACGTGGGTTCGTAGTCGACGCGGCCGAGCCAGCGGATGATCACGCGCGGTTCGTCAGGCCAGCGTTGTTGCCGGCCAGGGCCTGCTCGGCGCGGTAGCTGGAGCGCACCATGGGGCCGGAGACGCATTCGCGGAAGCCGCGCTTCAAGCCTTCTGTGCGGTAGTGCTCGAATTCCTCGGGGGGAATGAAACGTGCAACCGGCAAGTGGTTGGGCGTGGGGCGCAGGTACTGGCCGAGGGTGAGCAGGTCGACGTGGGCGGCGCGCAGGTCATCCATGCACTGGATGATTTCTTCGGGGGTTTCGCCCAGGCCCAGCATGAGACTGCTCTTGGTGAGCACCTCGGGGCGATGGGCCTTGGCGTGGGCGAGCACGGCCATCGTCTGGTCGTAGCCGGCGCGGGGGTCGCGCACCGGATGCGTGAGGCGGCGGACGGTTTCGATGTTCTGCGCGAACACCTCGAGGCCCGAATCGACCACGGTGGCCACGTCGGCCAGCACGCCCTGGAAGTCGGGAGTGAGGGCCTCGACGGCGGTCTGTGGGCTCTTGCGCTTGATGGCGCGGATGCACTCGGCATAGTGCGCGGCGCCGCCATCGGGCAGGTCGTCGCGATTGACGCTGGTCAGCACGATGTACGAGAGCTTCATGAGGGCGACGCTGTCAGCGACGTTCTCGGGTTCCTGGGCATCGAGCCAGCCGCGGGGGTTGCCGGTGTCCACGGAACAAAACCGACAGGCACGCGTGCAGACGGCACCCATGAGCATGACGGTGGCCGTGCCGGCGTTCCAGCATTCGCCGATGTTGGGACACTTGGCCTCTTCGCAGACGGTGGCGAGGCGGTGCTCGTGCACGGTGCGGCGGACGAAGTCATAGCGCTCGCCGCTGGCCGGCAAGGCCTTGAGCCAGCGGGGCTTGCCGGACGAACTGTTGAGGCCCGTGCCCAGTGCCGCGGCATCGCGCGGCTTCTGGCCGTCGCGGATGGCGGTGAAACCCTGGGGGGTGACGTACTTCTCGCCGCTGCGGGCTTCGGTGCCGAAGGGCGCGGCCGGCTCGACGACGACGCCAATGCCTTTGAGGTCGGCCATCAGGGAATGCTGTCCATATCGCTGAAAGGGTCGCACAGGCTCAGGCGAGCGTCGAGTTCGGCCAGGCGCTCGATGGTGCCGACGTCGAGCCACTCGCCGCTGTATTTCTGGCCGCCGAGGCGGCCGGCCGCGCGGGCCTTGAAGAGCAGCGGCGCCAGCGGAAAGCGGCCATCGCTGCAGCCTTCGAAGAGGCCTGGATGGATGAGCGCAACGCCTGAATAGGTGAGCTTTTCGCCCTTATCTTCGACGATCTGGTCGTTATCGAGGTGGAAATCGCCTTTTTGATGATGCTCGGGGTTGTCGACGAGCACGAGCTGGGCGAGCTGGCCTTCGGGCAGGCGCAGGCTGCCGAAATCGACGTCGGTGTAGACATCGCCGTTGACGAGCAGAAAGGGGCCGGGGCCCAGCAGGGGCAGCGCCCGGAACAGGCCGCCACCGGTCTCCAGCGCGGGCCAGGGCTCCTGGCTGTAGGTGATGCGCAGGCCCCAGGCGCCGCCGTTGCCGAGCGCGGCGGGGATCTGCTCGCCCAGCCAACTGGTATTGATGACCACGTCGGTGAAGCCGGCGGCGGCCAGGCGCTCCAGGTGCCAGACGATCAGCGGCTTGTTGCCGACCTCGAGCAGGGGTTTGGGCGCGTGGTCGGTGAGCGGGCGCATGCGTTCGCCGCGCCCGGCTGCAAGCAGCATGGCTTTCATGGGGAGGTGCTCTGTGTGGCGCGCTGATGGGCTGCCGCAAGGTGGGGGGCCAGTCGCGTGTCGACGAAGCGGTGGAAATCGCAAAGTTCGGGGAATCGAGACGCCGTCTCGCGCACATAGGCCAGCGTGAGCGGCAGGTCGTTGAGATAACCCACCTTGCCATCGCGCCAGAACAGGCGCGCAAAGATACCCAGCACCTTGATGTGGCGCTGCAGGCCGATGAGGTCGAACCAGCGCAAATACTCGGCTTGGCTGCTGCCTGCGAGCTGCGCACCAGCCGGACCTTCGGCCAGCAACAGGGCACGGAACTCGGCGACCCAGGCCTCGACCTGCGCGCGTGGCCAACTGATGTAGCAGTCTTTCAATATCGAGACGAGGTCATAGGCAGCCGGGCCACGCAGCGCGTCCTGGAAGTCGATGACGCCGGGGGAGCGCTCGGCGGTGACCATGAGATTGCGGGAGTGGTAGTCGCGGTGGACAAAGACCTGCGGCTGCGCAAGCGCCTCAGTGACGAGGAAGGCTTCGGTGGCGGCAAGCATCGCCTGCTCGTCGGGAGTCAGCGTGAGCTGCAGGTGGGTGTGGCAGAACCACTCGGGCATCAGCTGCAGTTCGCGACGGAGCACGGCGGCGTCATAGGGGTCAAGCTGAGTGGCTGCCTGGGCGCCGCGAAGCTGGATCTGCGCCAAGGCTTGCAGGGCGCTGGTGTAGAGCGGCCCCGGGCTGGCGCCGGCCTGCAGGGGGGCCAGCAGCGGCGTGTTACCCAGGTCTTCGAGCAGCAGCAGGCCGCGCGGCAGGTCGGCAGCCAACACCGCCGGCACGTGCACGCCGCAGCCAGCCAGCAGGCCCTGCATCTTCAGGAACGGCGCGATGTCCTCTTTGTCGGGGGGTGCGTCCATGACGATGCGCGTGCCGCCGGGCGTGGTGACCCGAAAGTAGCGACGAAAACTGGCGTCGGCGGAGGCGACCTCGATGGTGAACGGGCCCAGGGCAAGGTCCTGGGCGAGCCAGGCCTGGATCAAGGTCAGGCGGGAATCTGTTTGCATGGAGGCCACGTGGGGAGCTGGCGACCATTATAATGGTCTGGCCCATGTCCTTCCCCCGCCCTTTCTTCCGTGTCGCGGTTTTATCCGCGGCGCTGGCAGCGAGCCACTCCCCCGCCACCCGTGCGGCGGAACCGGTGGCGCTGAACCCCCTGCCGCTTTGCCCGGAGGCGGCCCTGTCTCTCGGGCAGCCGTCTGGTATCAAGCGAACCCCTGTCAGCGCAGACCAGGCCATTGAAGTCAGCAGCGACAGCGCCCGCGTGGACATCGCCGGCGATGCCACCGTTGCCGGCAAGGTGGTGGTGCGGCAGGGCGACCGCCGGTTGACGGCCGACGAAGTGCGCATCGACACCGCCCACAATGGAATCGATGTGAACGGCAACGTGGAATATGCCGATCCGGAGCTGCAGGTGCGCGGCGAAGCCGGTCGCTACGAGGGTGGCACCGCGCAGTTCCAGGGCGCGGACTTCCAGTTCCTGCAGCAGCCCTCACGGGGGCATGCGGGCTCGCTGTCGCTGGATGCGCAAGGCGTACTGCGCCTGGGCGATGTGCGCTACACCACCTGCCCGCCCGACAGCACAGACTGGCAGATCAAGGCCGGCTCGGTCAGCCTGGACACCGCCCGCCAGCAGGGCGTGGCGCGCAACGCCAAGATTGAGTTCAAGGGCGTGCCGATCGTGTATCTGCCGTGGATTTCGTTCCCGGTGGGGCCTGCGCGCAAGAGTGGCTTCCTGTTTCCGAGCCTTGGCAGCTCCTCGCGCGGCGGACTGCAGCTGTCTGCGCCCTATTACCTGAACCTGGCACCCAACTACGACCTGGCGCTGGAGCCGACGCTGTACACGCGGCGTGGCCTGGACCTGCGCGCGGACTTCCGCTATCTGACGACACGCAGTCGCGGCTCGATCGATGCGAACTTCCTGCCCAACGACCAGGCCCTGGGCCAGAGCCGCGGCCGCGTCCGTGTGAGCAACGTGACGGAATTGCCAGGTGACTGGCGCCTGCGCATTGGTGCGGAGAACGTCAGCGACGTGGCCTATTTCGAGGACTTTGCGCAGGGCGCCGATGGCACCAGCATTGCGTTCGTGCCGCGCGAACTGGCGCTCTCGTACCGCGATGCGAACTGGCGCAGCGGCGCGGTGCTGCGCAACTACCAGACCATCGACAAAGACCTGACGGGCATCGAACGGCCCTACACCGAGTTGCCGCGCCTCTATGCCAACGGCTGGTGGACGCGGCCGGGGGCGCTGCCGCTGGAATATGGCTTTGAGAGCGAGGCCGTGGACTTCCAGCGCAACCTTGGCGTACAGGGCTGGCGACTGGACCTGCAACCCAGCGCCCAGTTGCGCTACGAGGGGCCGGGTTATTTCCTAAGGCCGTCGGTCGGGTTCCGCAGCACCGCGTACCAGCTGACCGACACGGCCGTGGGGCAGGATCGCTCGCCCACGCGCAACGTGCCGGTGGTCAGCCTGGACACGGGACTGCTGTTTGAACGGGCGGCAGGCAACCAGGGTCGGCGTCGCGTCACGCTGGAGCCGCGCCTGATGTACCTGTATGTGCCCTATCGCCAGCAGGATGGGCTGCCGGTGTTCGACACGGGCACGCCAGACCTAAACTGGGTCGAACTGTTCCGCAACAACCGTTATGTCGGGGCGGACCGCGTGGGCGACGCGAACCAGCTCTCCACGGGCGTAACGATGCGGCTGTTTGCCAGCGACAGCGGCACGCGCTTCCTGTCGGCCACGGTCGGCCAGACGATCTATTTCACCCAGCCGCAGGTGCTGCTGCCCGGGGAGACGGCCCCTGCCGGCCAGTCTTCGGACCTGATCTCGCAGGTGGAGCTGAAGGCCTTCCAGAACTGGAGCGTGGACCTCGGCATGCAGTGGGATCACCGCGATTCCCGCGCCGCCAAGAGCGAGGTGCGGGTGCAATACCGACCCGAGGGCAACCGGGTGGTGAACCTGGGCTATCGCTTCCAGCGGGACCGCCTGGAGCAGGCCGACGTGTCGGTGGCCTGGCCCGTGTCTGCCCAGTGGAACCTGTACGGCCGGACGCTCTATTCGCTCCGGGATCGCAGTGCGATCGAGCAATTCGCCGGCTTTGAGTACAGCAGCTGCTGCTGGGCGGTGCGCACCGTGGCGCGCCATTACGTCAGCAATCGCAGTGGCGAGCGCGACACAGGCATCTTCCTGCAGCTGGAACTCAAGGGCCTCTCCAATGTCGGAACAGCGGCCAACGCTTTCCTCGAGCGAGCGATTCGCGGATACTCGCCCACCTCCCAGAAGCACTGACGCAAGCGCATGATGTTCAAAGGAAATCCAATGACCCGGCCGACACTTTTCTTGCTCGTGCTTGCACTGGCCGCCACCACGGGCGCGCGCGCCGCAGACCTCAGCCAGCGGGGTCAGTTGCTGGATCGCGTGGTGGCCATCGTCAACGACAACGTCGTGACCACCAGCGAACTCAACGACCAGATCGAGATGATCAGCGAACGCCTCAAAGAGCAGCGCACCGCGCTGCCGCCGGCCGACGTGCTGCGCAAGCAGGTGCTGGACCGACTGATCGTGCAGGAAGTGCAGTTGCAGCGGGCCAGCCGCGTGGGCATCAAGGTGTCGGACGAGCAGCTCAATGCCGCCATGAGCGACATTGCCCAGCGCAACAAGATCACGCTGGCTGACCTGCCGCGCGCCCTCGCCCAGCAAGGCGTCGACTACGCCGGCTATCGCGAAAACATGCGCAAGGAAATCGCGCTCTCTGGCCTGCGCCAGCGCGATGTGCTGGCCAAGATCAACGTGACGCCGCGCGAACTGGACCAGTTCATCGAACGGCTGAAGAAAATGCCGTCGGAGACCGCCGAGTACAACGTGTCGCACATCCTCATCGCCGTGCCGCAGGACGCCTCGCAGGCGCAGGTGGATGAGTTTGCCAAGCGCGCCCAGGACATCTACGAGCGCGCGCGTGGCACTGAGGACTTCGGCCGCCTGGCCGTGGCCTATTCCAACAGCCAGACGGCACTGGAAGGCGGCTCGCTCGGTTGGCGCAAGGGGCCGGAGTTACCCACCTTCTTCGCCGAGGAAATCGTCAAGCTCAAGCCGGGCCAGATCAGCCCCCCGATGCGCACGCCCAGCGGCTTTCACCTGATCAAGCTCAACGAGCAGCGCAGCACGGCGGGCAGCCCGCTGGTCGAGCAGACGCATGCACGTCACATCCTCATCAAGCCGAACGAGCTTCAGGATGACGCGACCGTGAAGCAGAAGCTCACGGCGATCCGCGAGCGCATCCTCAAAGGCGAGGAATTCGCAGCCTTTGCATCGAGCATGAGCGAAGACCCGGGCTCCTCGGTCAATGGTGGCGATCTGGGCTGGAACGGACCGGGCACCTTCGTGCCGGAATTCGATGCCACGATGAATGCGCTCAAAGACAACGAGATGAGCGAGCCAATCCGCACGCAGTTTGGTTGGCACCTGATCCAGGTGCTGGGTCGCCGCAGCTTCGACACCACCGAAGAGTCGATGCGCCAGCGCGCCTTCCAGCAGCTGCGCGAGAGCAAGGCCGACGAAGAGACGGAGCTGTGGCTGCGCCGGCTGCGCGACGAGGCCTTCGTCGACACCAGCATCTGACCTGCCTGTGTCTGGCACCCGTCCGCGCCTCGCGCTGACTTCAGGCGAGCCGGCCGGCATCGGGCCGGACCTGTGCATCCTGCTGTCGCAGCACCTGGCCACCCAGGACTGCGGCAGCGACATCACCTGCCTGGCCGATCTCACGCTGCTTGAGTCGCGTGCCGCACAACTGGGCACAGCCCTGGTGCGCAGCGATGCCTTCCGCGTAGAGCACGTGCCACTTGCGGCAACGGCTGTGGCCGGGCAACTCGATGTGCGCAACGCGCGCTACGTGCTGGCGCTGCTGGATCGCGCGCTGGCCGGTTGCCGCAGCGGGGAGTTTGCGGGCATGGTCACCGCGCCGGTGCAGAAGAGCATCATCAACGATGCGGGTATCGCGTTCACGGGGCACACCGAATATCTGGCGGATGCCTGTGGCGGCCTGCGCCCGGTGATGCTGCTGGCCAGCCAGACCCTCAAGGTGGCGCTGGCGACCACGCACCTGCCGATCAGTGCGGTGAGTGCGGCGCTGACGCCCACCGTGCTCGACGAAACCCTGCGCATCGTCGATGCGGACCTGCGACGGCTGTGGGGCATCGCGCACCCGCGCATTGCGGTCTGTGGCCTGAACCCGCACGCCGGGGAAGGCGGCCACCTGGGGCGCGAAGAAATTGACGTGATCGCGCCGGCCATCGCGCGCGCACAGGCCGCGGGTATCGCGGCCACCGGACCCTGGCCCGCCGACACGATCTTCGTGCCGCGGCAACTCGAATCCCACGACGTGGTGCTGGCAATGTTTCATGACCAGGGGCTGCCGACCCTCAAATACTCGGGCTTTGGCAGTGCGGTAAACGTCACGCTGGGCTTGCCGCTGCTGCGCACCTCGGTGGACCACGGCACGGCACTCGACCTGGCCGGCACGGGCAAGGCCGATGGCGGCAGCCTGGAGGCCGCCCTGCGCCTGGCGGCCCAACTGGCCACCTCGCAGGTATCGGCATGACCCGCACCCGCAAGCGTTTCGGCCAGCATTTCCTGCACGACCACAATGTGCTGATGAACATCGCGCATGCCGTGGACGCGCAGCCCGGCGACCATTTGCTGGAAATCGGCCCGGGCGCCGGCGCACTCACCGAACTGCTCGTGCGTCCGGACCAGCAGCTCGATGCCATCGAGATCGACCGCGACCTGGCGGCCGAACTGCGCAAACGCTACCCGACACAGCTGATCCTGCATGAAGGCGATGCGCTGTCGTTCGACTATGGCGAACTGGCGCGCGAGCGCGGCGGCAAGCTGCGCGTGATCGGCAACCTGCCCTACAACATCTCCACGCCGCTGCTGTTCCGCTTGCTGCAGTTCGTGCCTTATATCCAGGACCTGCACGTCATGCTGCAGCGGGAGGTCATCGACCGCATGGCCGCTGCCCCCGGCACCGAGGACTATGGCCGCCTCACGGTCATGCTGGCTCCGCACCTGGCGATCGAGAAACTCTTTGACGTGGGCCCCGGAGCGTTCAAGCCGCCACCGCGCGTCTGGTCGGCCGTGGCGCGCCTGACGGTGCTGCCGGAGCCGCGTTTCGTGGTGCCGCCCGCCTATGCCTTGGTGGTGACCACGGCCTTCTCCGCGCGGCGCAAGACGCTGCGCAACGGACTGCGCAACCTCGTGCCGGAAGAGGCCTACCCCGCCTGCGGCATCGACCCGGGCGCGCGACCCGAGACGCTCTCCCCGGCACAATTTGCAGCGCTGGCGGCGCTTGCGCGGCCACCGGTGGCTGTGATTCCCTAGCGGCCAAGCGGGGCTTCATCCCCCGCAAGTGAGCACAGCAATGACGATCTATCGCCGCATCCTGGCCGTCGTGGACCTGAGCCAAGACAGTGCCGAAGTCGCCGGCCGCGCCCGCGCCATCGCCACCGCCTGTGGCGAGGCCACACTCGAACTGCTGCATGTCGTGGAATACGTGCCGGTCGAGCCGCTGGGCGACGCACTGATGCCCAGCGTGCAGATCGAGTCTGAGCTGCTGGAGCGCGCCCGTGAGCGCATGGCCAAGCTGGCAGACAGCCTGGGCAGTCCGCCACCACCCTGGCGCGTAGAAACCGGCAACGTGAAGGCCGAAATCATGCGCCATGCGCGCGAGAGCAAGGCAGAGCTCATCGTCATCGGCAGCCGCGAGCGCCATGGCCTGTCGATCCTCGTTAACCTGACCGAAGACACCGTCCTGCACGCCGCGCCCTGCGACGTGCTGGCCGTGCGCCTGACCCCAACCAAGCCCGCCTGATGAAGAGCGACGCACGCACCGCGGTGCCCCACAGCATCCGCGTAGAGGTCGAGACGGCCTACCTGCCCGAGCAATCCGAGCCGGACGATGCCCGGTTCGTGTTTGCCTACACCATCACGATCCGCAACGACGGCAAGCAGCCGGCCAAGTTGCTAACCCGGCATTGGCTCATCACCGACTCCAACGGCAAGACGCAGGAAGTGCGCGGCGATGGCGTGGTCGGCGAACAGCCCCACCTGAAACCGGGCCAGGGCTTCCGCTATTCCAGCGGCGCCGTGCTCGAGACGCCCGTGGGCGCCATGCAGGGCAGCTATCAAATGATCGCCGATGACGGGGCGCACTTTGAAGCGCCCATCGCCCCCTTCCGGCTCGCGATGCCCGGCGTGCTGAACTAGCCACCCGTGGCGCGCTACGCCATCGGCGATCTGCAGGGCTGTTACGACGAGCTGCGCGAACTGCTGGACCTCCTTGATTATTCATCGGACCGTGACCAGCTGGTGTTCACCGGCGACCTGGTCAACCGCGGCCCACAGTCCCTGCAGGTGCTGCGACTGATTCGTGCCATGGGCGCCAACGCCGTCACGGTGCTGGGCAACCACGACCTGCACCTGCTGGCCCACTGCTTTGACCCCACCCGTCCGCTGCGCAATGGCGACACGCTGCAAACCGTGCTTGAGGCCAGCGATCGCGACGTGCTGACGGAGTGGTTGTTGGAACAACCACTGGCCCTGCACGACGTGGCGCGCGGCGAGTTGCTGGTGCATGCCGGCGTGATCCCGGCGTGGAGCGCAGCGCAGGCAGCAGCCGCAGGGGCCGAGGTGTCGCAGGCCTTGCGCGCTGACCCCCACGGATTCCTGTCGCGCATGTATGGCAACGAGCCCACGCAGTGGCGCGACGACCTGCCCCACACAGAACGACTGCGGTTCAGCGTCAACATGCTCACGCGCCTGCGTTTCTGCACGGCCGAAGGCCGGGTAGACCTCAAGCTGAAAGGCGGACCACAGGCCGCGCGGGCGCCCTTTGCGCCGTGGTTCAGCCACCCGGATCGCAAGACCGCCGACACGCGCATCATCTTCGGACACTGGTCGACGCTGGGCTATTACCGACGCGAAAATCTGCTGTGCCTGGACACCGGTTGCGTCTGGGGTGGCGCGCTCACCGCGCTGGACCTGGACGACCCACTGGCCGTGCCGGTGCGCATTCCCTGCCGGGTACACCAAGCCGTCGGCGCGGATTAGGGCGGCAGTCACAATCGCGGCCATTCCGGCTTATCATGCGACCCCTGTTCCACACACCTGGGTATCCGCATGAGCCTCACGATGTACACAGCCTCCATTCCCGTCTTCACGCGCCTGCTGACCCAGCTGGATGTCCTGCTCGACAAGGCCATGGCCTTTGCCGACGAGCGCAAGATCGATCCCAACGCGCTGCTGCTGGCGCGCCTGTCGCCGGACATGTTCACCCTGATCCGCCAGGTGCAGATTGCCACCGACATGATCAAGGGCACCTGCGGTCGCCTGGCGGCCGTTGAACTGCCGAAGTTCGAAGACACCGAAGCAAGCTTTGCCGACCTGAAAGCCCGTATCGCCAAGACCCGCGATTTCCTGGGCACGTTGACCGAGGCGCAGTTCGAGGGCGCCGAGACGCGCCAGATCTCGCTGAAGGTCGGCCCCCCGACCAACCAGCAGACCCTGGAATTCGTTGGCCAGGACTACCTGATGGCCTGGGGCACCCCCAATGTGTATTTCCACTACTCCATGGTCTATGCGCTGCTGCGCCATAATGGCGTGATGGTCGGCAAGCGCGACTACCTCGGCTGATCCCACTTACCAAGGACTGACAGCATGGCAACAATCATTGGTGGCATTGCCACCTCGCACACGCCGACCATTGGCTTTGCGCTCGATGCGAACAAGCAGAACGACCCCGTCTGGGCGCCGATCTTCGAAGGCTACAAGCCGGTACAGCAGTGGCTGGCCGACAAGAAGCCTGACGTGCTGTTCTACATCTTCAATGACCACATCACCTCGTTCGCCTTCGACCATTACTCGCACTTCGCCCTCGGCGTAGGCACGGAATACGGTCCGGCCGACGAAGGTGGCGGTCCGCGCAACCTGCCCGCGATCAAGGGCCACACCAAACTCGCGGCGCACATCGCCGCGGGCATGGTGGCCGATGAATTCGACCTGTCCTATTTCCAGGGCAAGAACCTCGACCACGGTTGCTTCTCGCCGTTGTCGCTGCTGTTGCCGCACGAGACGGAATGGCCCTGCGCCATGGTGCCGCTGCAGTGTGGCGTGCTGAACTTCCCGATTCCCTCGCCCAAGCGCTTCTACAATTTCGGCCAGTCGCTGCGCAAGGCGATCGAAAGCTACCCCGAGGATCTCAAGGTCGTCGTGGTGGGCACCGGCGGCCTCTCGCACCAGGTGCACGGCGAGCGTTGCGGCTTCAACAACACACCCTGGGACATGGAGTTCCTCGAGCGCCTTGAAAAGGACCCCGAGGGCCTGACCCACGTCACGATCGCCGAATACGCGAAGCTGGGCGGCCTCGAGGGTGCCGAGATCGTCATGTGGCTGCTGATGCGCGGCGCCTTGTCCAAGAAGGTCAAGAAGCTGCACCAGACCTACTACCTCCCGTCGATGACGCCGATCTGCAGCGTGATCTTCGAGAACGACTCGGACGATGAAGTCACCGAAACGGCCGAGCAGTTCCGCACGCGCATGGGTCACGAACTGGACGGCATCGACAAGCTCGAAGGGACCTACCCGTTCACGATCGAGCGCAGCGTGGCCAGCTACCGCATCAACAACTTCCTGCACGAGCTGATCAAGCCGGAGTTCCGCAAGCAGTTCCTGGCCGACCCGGAGCCGCTGTTCGAGTCGCACAATCTCCCCGATAACGAGCGCGACATGATCCGTCGCCGCGACTGGCGCACGATGATCCAGTACGGCGTGATCTTCTTCCTGCTGGAGAAGCTGGGCGCGGTGGTCGGCACGACCAACCTGCACATCTACGCAGCCATGCGTGGGCAGTCACTGGAAGACTTCCAGAAGACCCGCAACGCGCAGGTGCTCTACTCGGTGGCCGGCACCGACAAGGGCAAGACCGACTGGGACAAGAAGCCGGCCTAGTGCTGGTCCGATGGCGCCGGCGCGTGGGCGCCGTCGTCGTCACGCCGCATCAGCCGCGGCAATAAAAAAGGCCCGCCGGGTTACCCCGGCGGGCCTTTTCTTTTTCAGGCGTGAACCTGAACGATCAGCTTAGAACAGGCCTTCGATCTGGCCCTGCGCATTGAGCTTGATCGAGTTGGCCGACGGCACCTTAGGCAGGCCCGGCATCGTCATGATCTCGCCACAGACCACCACGATGAACTCGGCGCCGGCCGACAGGCGGACGTCGCGCACGTTCAGGGTGTGGCCGGTCGGCGCGCCCTTGGCGTTCGGATCGGTCGAGAAGCTGTACTGCGTCTTGGCGATACAGACCGGATAGTTGCCGAAGCCGCCGTCCGTGAACTCCTTGAACAGGTCCTTCACCTTCTGGTCCATGCTGATGTCTTCGGCGCGGTAGATCTCCTTGGCGATCGTGCGCACCTTCTCGACCAGCGGCAGCTCATCGGCGTACAGCGGCTTGTACTTGGCCTCGCCGCTCTCGGCGATCCGCACCACTTCATGGGCCAGCTCGATCGTGCCCTTGCTGCCATCGGCCCAGTGCGAGCACAGGATGGCCTTGGAGCCAACACCAGCGCAGAGCTCCTTGATGAGGTCGTGCTCGGCCTGCGTGTCCGCGATGAACTTGTTGATCGCGACCACTGCCGGCACGCCGAACTTGGCGAGGTTCTGCAGGTGACGCTCGAGGTTCGCAAAGCCCTTGCGCAGCGCGGCGAGGTCTTCCTTGCCCAGCTGGTCCTTCGCGACGCCGCCGTGCATCTTGAGCGCACGGACGGTGGCAACGATGACCACCGCATCCGGCGCCAGGCCGGCCTTGCGGCACTTGATGTCGAGGAACTTCTCGGCGCCCAGGTCGGCGCCGAAGCCCGCTTCGGTCACGGTGTACTCACCCAGGCGCAGGCCGGTCTGCGTCGCCATCACGGTGTTACAGCCGTGGGCGATGTTCGCGAACGGACCGCCGTGCACGAAGGCCGGGTTGCCTTCCAGCGTCTGCACGAGGTTGGGCATCAGCGCGTCGCGCAGCAGCACGGTCATCGCGCCGTCGGCGCTGAGATCCTTGGCGCGGATGGGCTTCTTGTCGCGCGTGCGGGCCACGATGATGTTGCCGAGGCGGCGGGCCAGGTCGTCCAGGTCGGTCGCGAGGCAGAAGATCGCCATGACTTCAGAGGCGACAACGATGTCGAAGCCATCTTCGCGCGGGTAGCCGTTGCCCGGGCCGCCCAGCGAGTTGGTGATCTGGCGCAGGGCACGGTCGTTCATGTCGACGACGCGCTTCCAGGTCACGCGGCGGACGTCGATGCCCAGCTCGTTGCCCCAGTAGATGTGGTTGTCGAGCATCGCGGCCAGCAGGTTGTTGGCCGCGGCAATGGCGTGGAAGTCGCCCGTGAAGTGCAGGTTGATGTCTTCCATCGGGACGATCTGCGCGTAACCGCCGCCGGCCGCGCCACCCTTCACGCCGAAGCACGGGCCGAGCGAGGGCTCGCGCAGGCAGATGATCGCCTTCTTGCCGATGGCGTTGAGGCCATCGCCCAGGCCCACGGTCGTCGTCGTCTTGCCTTCGCCAGCGGGCGTCGGGTTGATCGCCGTGACCAGGACCAGCTTGCCGGGCTTGCGCTTGCCGATTTCTTTGACGGCATCCAGCGAGAGCTTCGCCTTGTAGGGGCCGTACTGCAGCAGCTGGTCGCGCGAGATGCCGATCTTGGCGGCCACCTCTTCGATGGGACGCATCTTGGCTTCGCGCGCAATCTCGATATCACTCAAAGGCATGGGAAGGTCCCTGTCTGGCTGGGTTAAAGAGGGCGGCAATGATGCCCCGGACGGCCCTTTTTCGCCAGTATTTGCCCT
>CANGFJ010000014.1 GCA_947453065.1 Pseudomonadota bacterium | reverse complement strand
GTGGGCGTCGATGAACACGTTGTGGGCGATCTGGATCTGGTTGTCCAGTTTCACCCCTTCGGCAATGACCGTGTCGCCCAGGGCGCCGCGGTCGATGGTGGTGTTGGCGCCAATCTCCACGTCCGGCCCGACCTGCACGCTGCCGATCTGCGGCACCTTGGTCCAGGACTGCCCGTCCCGTGCATACCCGAAGCCATCCGAGCCCACGACAACACCCGGGTGCAGGATGCTGCGCGCGCCGATGGACACGCCCTCGCCCAGCGTGACCCGCGCCACCAGGCGCACGTCCTCGGCCAGGCTGACGTTGGCGCCGATCACGCAGTGCGGGCCCACCTGTACGCGGGGGCCCAGGCGCGCGCCGGCCGCGATGACCGAGAACGCAGCCACATGCGCCGTGGGATCCAGGGATGCCCCGGCCTCCACGACCGCGGTCGGGTGTACGCCCGGGGGGGCGGTGGGAGCCGGATGCAGCAGGGACGCAATGCGCGCGAAGGCGGCATGCGGGTTGCGGCAGACCAGCGCCGGCACCGGGGAATCGGCAGCGAGGCGCGGGTCGACAATCACGGCCGCCACGCCCGTGCTGCGCAGCTCGTCGCGATAGGCCGTACTGGCCACGAAACCGATGATGCCGGCACCCCCTGAGAGGGTGCCGGCCGATTCGATCAGGACGTCCGGATCGCCATGCAGTTCGCAACCAAACCGGACTGCGAGCTCTCCGAGCGTCAGCGCCATCGGCTGTTTACTTGGCAGCCGGCTTGGCGGCACCGCCACCCTTGCGCGACTGCAGGGCCGTGAGAATGGCCGGCGTGATGTCCAGACTGTTGGTGGCGTAAATCACGCCTTCGGCCAGCACCAGATCGTAGCCCTGGGCCTTGCCGTAGGCGGTGACTTCCTCGAACAGCGAACGCTGCAGGCGGGTCATTTCCTCGTTGCGGCGCGCATTGAAGTCGTCCTGCATTTCCTGCGCCTTGCGGGCGAGGTCACGGTTGCCGTCGCGCAAGTCCTTCTCGGACTGCGAGCGCTGCGACTCGCTCATGGTCGCCGCGTCTTTCTGCAGCTTGTCTTCCTTCGCCTTGAGCGAAGCCTGCTGCCGCTGCATGTCGCTCTGGCGGGTCGCAAACTCGGCGCGGATCGCGTCTTCGGCGGCCTTGGCCTGCGGGGAGTCCTGCATCAGGCGCCCGTAATTGACGACGCCCACCTTGAGGTCGGCCATCGCAGGCGCGACCAGGCCGGCAGTCAGAATGAGACCCGGGACCAGAAACTTGCAAATACGGTTCACGCTGATAACCCCTCGTTGACGCTAGTACCGGACAGCCTAGAAGGCCTGACCGACCGAAAACTGGAACTGTTCTTTTTCATCCGGATAAACGACACCGTTGCCCGCGGAAGCGTTGAGTGGCAAGGCGTAGCTGAACCGGAAGATGCCGAGCGGGGCCAGCCATTGCACAGCCAGACCCGTCGAGCGCCGCAAATTAGCATATTTGAAGTCATAGGTAACCGGCGTCACGCCGTCCTTGCCATAGAACTTCGTGCCGTTATTGGTCGAGAACACGTTGCCAATGTCGTAGAAAACACTGATACGCGCGCTCGTTTGCCACTTTTCGGGCACTGGCAGGATCAGCTCGGCCCGACCGACGACCAGCATGTTGCCGCCATACGGGTTGCCGAAATTGTCCTTGGGTCCCAGCCGGCTCTCGCGGTAGCCGCGGATGGTGTCCGGTCCACCGCCATAGAACTGACGGTACGGCGGCAGGCCCGTGGTGCTGCCAAAGCTGTCGCCATAGGCGCCCTTCAACTGCACCATGCCTGTGAAGCGGCGCCAAATGGGCACGTACTGCACGAGGTCATAGTTGGCCACCCAGTACTCGACCGAACTGCCTGGCAGGCTGCTGGAGATCGACACTGACTGGCGCATGCCCCGGTCAGCGAACAGACCGCGGTTCAACGAGTTGATGAACCAGCCCGCCGTGACCTCGACGCTGTTGAACTTGCTGCCGTAGAACTCAAAGATGTTGCCGTAGTTGTCGACGGCACTGCTGGAGTAAGGCTTGCCATTGTTCTGCACCCACTCGCGTGCCTGCAGGGCGCTGCCCGACGAGGTGGTCAGCAACTCGGCCCGCTGCAGCGTGGCGCCAAAGCGGATGCCCTGGAACTCGGTGATCGGGTAGCCGTACTCCAGTCCCAGTGCCAGCGTCTTGGACGAGAAGTCCGACGAGGCCGACACGAACTGCGTGACGTCGCTGTAGCGCAGGCTGACCGTGCGTGACAGGTTGTCGATGCTGCGGTAGGGGTCGGTCTGCGAGAAGCTGTAGACCTTGCTGTAGCGGCCGGTGTTGAGTTCCACGGCGACGCGTTCGCCCGTGCCCAGGAAGTTGCTGTCGGCATAGCTGCCGTTGAGCATGAACGAGTACGAGGCCGAGTAGCCAATGCCACCCGACAGCTGCGCGCTCGGGCCTTCCTTGACCGTGTACTTCACGTCTACCAGGTCGTCGGACCCGTCGACCTTGGTCTTCTCGAACTCGACCTTTTCCAGGTAAGGCAGCTGCTGCAGGCGCTGCTTGGAACGCTCCAGCGCCAGGTTGGAGAGCCAGCTGCCCTCCAGCTGGCGCATCTCGCGGCGCATGACCAGGTCGTTCGTGCGGGTGACGCCCGCGAACTCGATGTGTCGCACATACACACGCTTGCCCGGATCGACGAGGAAGGTCATGGAGACCTGCTTGGTCTCGTCGTCCAGCTTGGGTACCGGGTCGACCTTGGCAAAGGCAAAGCCCTCCTCGCCCAGGCGGTTCTGCAGCAGTTCCTGCGTGGCGGCGATGAGCCGCTGCGAGTAGATCTGTCCAGGCTGCACCAGCAGCAGCGCGCGCATCTGCTCCTCGGGCACGATCGTGTTGCCGGCCAGCTTCGACTCGGAAATCTTGTAGACCTCGCCCTCGTTGATGGCGACGGTGACAAACATGTCGCTCTTGTCCGGCGCGATCGAAACCTGCGCCGACTCGATGGCAAAGTTCGCGTAGCCGCGGTCCTGGTACCAGGACTTCACCTTTTCCAGGTCGCCCTGCAGCTTCTCGCGCTCGTAGCGGTCGTTCTGCTTGTACCAGGAGTTCCAGCGCGGCGTTTTCAGCTCGAAGGTCTCAAGGATGTCTTTTTCCTTGAACTGCGTGTTGCCGACGATGCTGATCTGGCGGAGCTTGGCGCGCTCGCCTTCCTTGATGTCGATCTTCACACGCACGCGGTTGTCGGGCTGGTCCTCGACCGTGGCATTGATGCGCACGCCGTACTTGCCGCGGCTGTAGTACTGGTCGGTGAGGTACTGCTTCACGTCCTCGAGCACCGAGCGATCGAAGGTCTTGCCCGTGGCCAGGCCGACGTTGCGCAGGGACTTGGTGAGCTCCTCGGTCTTGATGTCCTTGTTGCCCTTGAGCTCGAAGCTCTCGATGGACGGGCGTTCGCGGACCGCAATGACCAGCGTGCTGTCGTCACGGCGCAGCTCGACATCACGGAAGAAGCCCGTTGCGTAAAGCGCCTTGAGCGCCTCGCGCAAGCGCTGCGGACTGAGGTCGTCACCGATGTTGACGGGCAGGTAGTTGTAGACCGTGCCTTCCGATACACGCTGCAGGCCTTCGAGCCGGATATCACCCACGGTGAAACGCGACTCATCACCCTGCACCGTCTGCGAACGGGCGCAGGGAAGGTATGCACACAACACCAGCGATGCGAGGATCGCGCCGGACTTCATTACATGACCGCCGTAAAAATTGGGGGCGTCAGCCAAATCGCCGCGCGATGTCGTTGAACAACGCGACGCCCATGAGAAGAACTAACAATGCGATGCCAGCCTGCTGGCCCAGCGCCTGAACGCGCTCGGAGAGCGGCTTGCCCTTGGCCCACTCGAACAGCTGGACCACCACCTGCCCGCCGTCCAGGATCGGAACAGGCAGCAAGTTGAGAAACCCAAGACTGAGGCTGATGAGCACCAGGAACCCGACGAAGGGTGCCACGCCCGCCGAAGCCGATTCACCCGCGTATTCGGCAATGGTCAGGGGGCCACTGAGATTCTTGAGGGACACCTGCCCCAGCAGCATGCGCCAGAAAATACGCGCCTGCAGGGAGGTCATGTCCCAGGCCTCGACCGTTCCGCGCCAGAGCGCATCGAACGGGCCGGGCGAGATATGGCGCAGCATGGATTCCGGATAGCGGCCACCGGCTGCCGGACCGACATGGATGCGGCCCACACGCTGCCCCGCTGCCCCTTCCTGCGCCACCTGGACACGGGCCGAAGCCTCGCCCCCCTGGCGCCGGTAGCCCAGGACGACGGTCTGTCCACCCTGGCTTTCGATGCGCAGGCGCAGGGCCTGGAAGTCGGCCACGGCCTCGCCGTTGACCGACAGGATCTGGTCGCCTGATTTCAGCCCGGCAACGGCGGCGGGACCACCCGGCTCGACGACACCCAGCACGGCCGGCACCGGCGGCTGCCAGAAACCAAAGCCGAGCCCGCGGAACAGACGGTCTGGCTCGGTCAGGGCGTGCCGCGCAGCCGGGTCGGTGACCTGCAGCAGCACGGTGCGGCGGGCGCCCCGCTCATCGCTGACCGCCAGGCTGGCCCGACCGCTGTCGGTCATGGCGTCCAGCAGCCCGAACACGACATCGCGCTGGCCTTCCACGGCCTTGCCCGACAGCGACTCGATGACATCGCCCCGCTGCAGCCCAGCCAGGGCAGCGGGCGAACCCGCCACGACATCCCCGACGACCGGACGCACTTCGGTGAGGCCGTTGACCATGAACAGGCCAGCCAGCAACAGGATCGCAAAGCCGATGTTGAACGCCGGACCCGCCAGCAGGACGAGGATGCGCTGCCAGTGCGGGCGGCGCGTGAAGGCGCGGTGCAATTCGGCGGGGTCTACCGGCCCTTCGCGCTCGTCGAGCAGCTTGACATAGCCACCCAGCGGCAGCGCCGAGAGCACGTATTCCGTGCCGTCCACCTTGCCGACATGGCGGAACAGCGCCTTGCCAAAGCCCACCGAGAAGCGCAGCACCTTGAAGCCCAGCCGGCGCGCGACCCAGAAATGGCCGAACTCGTGCACGGTAACGAGCAGGCCGATGGCCACGATGAAGCCGAAGAGCTGCCAGAGGGAGTGGATCATGCGAGCCGTGTCACGGCCGTGGCGGCTGAATCGCGGGCGAGCCGGTCTGCGCCGAGTATGGCGGCGAGATCCGTCGCAGTACTGGCGTCGACCGTATTCATGACTGATTCAATGACTGCCGCGATATCCAGAAAGTTCAACCGCCTGTCGAGAAACGCCTGCACCGCCACTTCATTGGCGGCATTCAGGATTGCCGGAACCGTGCCCCCGACGCGGATCGCCTCGGTCGCCAGCCGCAGGCATGGAAAGCGCTGCGGATCGGGACTGCGGAAATCGAGCCGGCCAAGTTTGACGAAGTCGAGGGATTGTACACCGGCCTCGAAGCGGCGCGGCCATGCCAACGCCTGAGCGATGGGGGTGCGCATGTCGGGGGACCCCATCTGGGCCAGCACCGACCCGTCCAGGTACTCCACCATCGAATGGATGATGCTCTGGGGGTGGATCACGACCTCCACCTGCTCCGGGGGTAGCCCGAAGAGCAGGCAGGCCTCGATCAGCTCCAGGCCCTTGTTCATCAGGGTGGCGGAATCGACCGAAATCTTGCGGCCCATGACCCAGGTCGGGTGGGCACAGGCCTGCTCGGGCGTGACCTGCCGCAGGTCGCCCTCAAAGTCGCGGAACGGACCGCCGGAGGCCGTCAGCAGCAGTCGCCGAACACCGCGCGGCGCCTCCCCGACCACCGCGTCGGCGGGCAGGCACTGGAAAATCGCGTTGTGCTCGCTGTCGATCGGAATCAGCGTCGCCCCACCCTGCCGCACGGCCTCCAGCAGCAAGGGGCCGGCCATGACCAGGGATTCCTTGTTGGCCAGCAACAAGCGCTTGCCGGCGCGGGCGGCCGCGAGCGTCGAGGGCAGCCCAGCCGCGCCAACGATAGCCGCCATCACATAGGCGGCTTCGGGCAAGGCGGCGATCTCTTCGAGCGCATCCGGGCCCGACAGTACCCGCGTGGCCGATCCGGCTGCGGCCAGGCGCTGCCCCAGCTGCTCAGCCGCGGCAGGATCTGTCAGGGACGCGAAGTCCGGTCGGAATCGCAGGCATTGGGCCAGCAGGCGATCGACATTGCGACCCGCGGCCAGCGCGACCACGCGAAACTGGTCGTCGTGGCGGGCCAGCACGTCGAGCGTGCTCTCGCCAATGCTCCCCGTGGAGCCAAGGACGGCTACGCCGATCATGGCCCGACAGAATCCAGTAACAGGACGCCCAGCATCAGCAGCGGCGCGGCGGCCGTGATGCTGTCGATGCGGTCCAGCATGCCCCCATGGCCCGGGATCAGGTGACCGCTGTCCTTGAGGCCCGCATGGCGCTTGAACAGGCTTTCACTCAGGTCGCCAACGACCGAGAAGGCCGCCACGACCAGGCAGAGCACAACGAAACCGAAGGTTGGCCTGCCAAAGCCCGGCGCGGCCAGCCCGGCCAGCACAGCGGCCAGGACCAACCCCCCGGCCACGCCTTCCCAAGTTTTGCCCGGGGACACCTGCGGCGCCAGTTTGTGGCGTCCGAAGGCCCGACCCGCGAAATAGGCGCCCGTATCAGCCGCCCACACCAGGAACAGCGTGAACAGCAGCCAGCGCATGCCCAGCGGCCAGTCCATGCGCAGGCGCCACAGGGCAACGCCTGCGGGCACCAGGGTCAGCCAGCCTGAGAGCACCACGCGCAACGTGGTGACCTGATGGGGCGCCAGGGCGATCCACACCAGCGCCACCAGCCACCACGCGGCCGCAAGGAACAGCAGCGCGCGCAGGGCCTCGGGTTGCCCCGTCGTTCGCCAGGCCAGGCCCAGCAGAAGCATCGTGGCGACCACATAGGCAAAGCGCGGAGCCAGGCTGCCGGCACGCAGAAAACCGGACCACTCCCAGGCACCGATCAGCATGGCCAGCCCGATGAGCAAGCCCGTCCAGACAGGCGGCGCCAGCAGGATAACCGCCAGAAGGAAGCCGCCGAGCAGGACGGCGGAGATCAACCGAAGCCCGGTCATGCGGACGTCCCGGCCTGCTCGCCCGTCAGCCCGAAGCGACGGTTGCGCTCGGCGAAATACTGCAGGGCGGCATCGAAGCCCGCGGCATCGAAATCCGGCCAGAGCTGGTCAGTGAAGTACAGTTCGGTGTAGGCGAGGTTCCAGAGCAGGAAATTGCTGATGCGCCGCTCTCCACCGGTGCGGATGAACAGGTCCGGGTCCGGCAGGCCCGCCAACGACAGCCCGGCGGCAAAAACCTCGTCGGTGATGTCAGCAGGACGCAGTTCGCCACTGGCGCAGCGTGCCGCCACGGTGCGTACTGCACCGAGGATGTCCCAGCGTCCGCCGTAGCTCACCGCGATCTGCAGCTGGAGCCCTGTGTTCTGCCCGGTGCGCTGCTCGACTGCCGCGATCCGTGACTGCAGGCGCACAGACAACGCCTGCCGCTCACCGATGAACCGCAGCCGCACACCGTTGGCATGCAGATCATCGACCTCGCGATCCAGCGCATCGAGGAACAGCCCCATCAGGCTGCTGACCTCTTCGGTCGGCCGTGCCCAGTTTTCGCTGCTGAACGCGAACAAGGTCAGCGCCTCGATGCGACGGCGCCCGCACTGCTCAATGCACAGGCGCACCGGCGCCACGCCGGCTTTATGCCCAGCCGGACGCGGCAGGCCACGTTGCTGTGCCCACCGGCCGTTGCCGTCCATGATGATCGCGACGTGCCGCGGAAGCGCCATGCGCGTCAGACCGTCAGGATTTCTTTTTCCTTGCCCGCCACAAGCTGATCGATCTCGCCCGTGTACTTGTCGGTGAGCTTCTGGATGTCATCCTGCGCGCGACGTTCGTCGTCCTGCGAGATGAGCTTGGCCTTGAGGGCCTCCTTCACATCGGCCAGCACGTCACGGCGCACGTTGCGGACGGCCACCTTGGCGCCCTCGGCGTCCTGGCGGACCACTTTGAGGATGTCGCGGCGACGCTCTTCGGTCAGCGGCGGCAACGGAATGCGGATGACCGAACCGGCCGACATCGGCGTGAGGTTCAGGTCTGACTTGTGGATGGCCTTCTCGATCGCCCCCACCATGGTCTTGTCCCACGGCGTGACCACGATCGTGCGGGCATCCTCGATTGCGATGTTGGCGACCTGGGACAGCGGCGATTCGCTGCCGTAGAAATCCACCTTCAGGTTCTCGACGAAGCTGGGGTGGGCACGGCCGGTGCGCAGCTTTTTGAGGTCGACCTGGAACATCTGGATGCACTTCTGCATGCGGACGGTGGCGTCCTTCTTGATGTCATCGAGCATGGGGGTGTGACTCCGGAAACTTAATCGAAGGTGACCAGCGTACCAACATCCTCGCCGCACACCACGCGCAGCAGGTCGCCGGGATTGCCGAGATTAAAGACGCGCAGCGGCAGCCGGTTGTCACGACACATGACGATGGCCGTGGCGTCCATGACTGACAGGCGGTCATCCAGGACGCGGTCGAAGCTGAGCGTTTGGTAACGCGTGGCAGTGGGATCTTTGACCGGATCGGCGGAATACACGCCGTTGACCTTGGTCGCCTTGATCAGCAGTTCGGCGCCGATCTCGATCGCCCGCAGGCTGGCCGCCGTGTCGGTCGTGAAGAACGGATTGCCGGTGCCGGCCGCGAAAATCACGATGCGGCCCTTTTCCATGTGCCGCACAGCCCGGCGCCGGATGAAGTCTTCGGCCACTTCGTTAATGCGGATGGCCGACATCACGCGGGCGTGGGTGCCGATGGACTCCAGCCCATCCTGCATGGCCAGCGCGTTCATGACAGTGGCCAGCATGCCCATCTGGTCCGCGGTGACGCGGTCCATGCCGGCGCGGGCGAGGCCGGCGCCACGGAAGATGTTGCCGCCGCCAATGACCACGGCCACCTGCACGCCCATGGCCGCGACTTCCTGCAGCTCCAGGGCCACGCGTCTGAGCATGGCCGGATCAATACCGTACTCGGCGTCGCCCAGCAGGGCCTCGCCGGAGAGTTTCACCAGGATGCGCTTGTATCGCGATGCGCTCATCGTTGTGGTACTCCTAAAAAAAACCCCGCCTGCGCGGGGTTTGTGGGTCGGTGTCGAATTCAGCGACCGCCGCTGCCTTTGGCTTGTGCCATGACTTCCGCGACGAAGTCATCCTGCTTCTTCTCGATGCCTGCCCCGACCTCGAGGCGCTCGAAGCGGGTTACCTTGGCATTGGCCGCCTTCAGCAGCTTCTCGATCGAGAGCTTATCGTCCTTGACGAACGGCTGGCCCATCAGCGTGATCTCGTTGAGCCACTTGTTCATGCCACCGTCGACGATCTTGGCCAGCACCTGTTCAGGCTTGCCCTTGTTCTTCTCGTCGTTCAGCGAAATGTCGACGCGGATCGCACGTTCCTTGGCCACGTCTTCGGCCGGCACATCGGCCGCCAGCAGATACCGCGGGCTGCTCGCCGCCACATGCATGGCCAGGTCGCGCGCCAGTGCCGCATCGCCACCCTCGAGGGCGACGAGCGTACCGATACGCGAGCCATGCAGGTAGCTGCCCAGGATGCCGGCCGACTCAACGCGCACGAAACGACGCACGCTGATGTTCTCGCCGATCTTGGCGATCAGGGCGCGACGCAGGTCGTCGACCGACTCGCCCGACGGCGTCTTGGCGGCCAGCACGGCCTCGACATCGGCAGCGTTGCTGTCGAGTGTGGCCTGGCCGACCGTGGCGGCAAAGCCGGTGAAGTCATCACCACGGGCGACGAAGTCCGTCTCGCAGTTGATTTCCACCATCACGGCAGCTTTTCCGTCGGCAGCCTGCGCCGTGACGATGACGCCTTCGGCGGCCACGCGCGAGGCCTTCTTGTCGGCCTTGGCCAGGCCCTGCTTGCGCATGAGCTCGGCCGCGGCGTCCAGGTCGCCATTGGTTTCCACCAGGGCGCGCTTGCATTCCATCATGCCCGCAGCAGTGCGCTCGCGCAGCTGGCGGACGGCTTCAGCCGTGACGCTCATTAGCGGCCACCACGACGCGGTGCGCCGGCGGGAACAACGGGACGACGACGCAGCGGACCCGGGTCCTTCGCGGCAGGGGCCTTCACGTCGGCGCCCGGCTCGTCGAGCTCGGCTTCGGTGATGACCACCGGGGCAGCGGCAACCGCACCCTCGACGGCCGCTTCGACGGTGGCCTGGGGACGAACGGCGCCCTGGGGACGCGGACGGCCACCGGCACGGGCAGCGCGGCGACGCGGGTTGCCGTTCTCGTCCAGCTCGACGAATTCGTCTTCGCTGACCATGACCTGCGGGCCGGAGGACTTGCCTTCCAGCAGCGACTCGGCCATGTGCGAGGTGTACAGGTGGATGGCGCGCATGGCGTCATCGTTGCCCGGGATGACGTAATCAACGCCGTCCGGCGAGCAGTTGGTGTCGACAACGGCGATGACCGGGATGCCGAGCTTCTTGGCTTCCAGCAGCGCGATGCTCTCGTGACCGACGTCAATGACGAACAGCGCGTCCGGCAGCGAACCCATGTGCTTGATGCCGCCCAGGCTCTTCTCGAGCTTGGCCATTTCGCGGCGCAGCTGCAGGGCTTCCTTTTTGCCGCGCTTGTCCAGCGCGCCGGTGTTCTGCAGGTCGGTCAGGTCCATGAGGCGCTTGATCGACTGACGGATGGTCTTGAAATTGGTCAGCATGCCGCCGGGCCAGCGCTGGTTCACAAAAGGCATGCCGCAACGAAGGGCTTCCTGCTGGACCGCGTCACGCGCCGAGCGCTTGGTGCCTACGAACAGGACCGTGCCGCCCTCGGCGACGATGCTGCGCGCGAACGCGGCAGCTTCGACGTACATCGGCTGGGTCTTTTCGAGGTTGATGATGTGGATCTTGTTGCGCTCACCGAAGATGTACTGCGCCATCTTGGGGTTCCAGTAGCGGGTCTGGTGTCCGAAATGGACGCCCGCTTCCAGCATTTCTCGCATCGATACGTTAGACATGGTTAGCTCCTCAGCCGTTCGGGTTTGGGCCTGGCGCGCACCCCTGGGGGCAATCCCATGAACCCTGAGGTTCTTGTGAGGGACACCCGGCCACCAGTGACGATGCGCGCTTGGATTGGTTTGCCAAAAAAGGCGGCGCTTTATACCATGAACTCCCCGCGCAAACAATGTCTTACGCGGTCCCGACCCACCTTGCCCAGGCCGACATGCACATCACCATC
This sequence comes from Pseudomonadota bacterium, assembly GCA_947453065.1. Taxonomy (GTDB): domain Bacteria; phylum Pseudomonadota; class Gammaproteobacteria; order Steroidobacterales; family Steroidobacteraceae; genus ZC4RG30. The sequence goes on along the minus strand of CANGFJ010000014.1, from coordinate 16,869 downwards.
AAGTCTCCGGAAGATCAGCAGAAAATGCGCGTGGCCTGCCGCCTCGCCGCAGACGTCCTCGACATGATCACGGAGCACGTCCAGCCCGGGGTCACCACCGAAGAGCTGGACACCCGGTGCCACGATTTCATCATCCACACGCAGAAGGCCGTGCCAGCCAACCTGGGCTACCGGGGCTTCCCCAAGACGGTCTGCACGTCGGTCAACCACGTGGTCTGCCACGGCATCCCGAACGACAAGCGGCTGAAGGCCGGCGACATCGTCAACATCGACGTGACGGTGATCCACGAGGGCTATCACGGCGACACCAGCCGTATGTACTTCGTCGGCAAGCCCCCCGTGCAGGCCGAGCGGCTCAGCAGCGTCTGTTTCGAGGGCATGTGGGCCGGCATCCGGACCGTGCGCCCGGGCACGCGCCTGGGGGACATCGGGCACGCCATCCAGGCGCTTGTAGAAGCCAACGATTTTTCGGTGGTGCGCGAGTACTGCGGCCATGGAATCGGCACGGTTTATCACGAAGATCCGCAAGTCCTGCACTACGGGGAACCGGGAACCGGGGTAACCTTGCGGGAGGGAATGACCTTCACGATCGAGCCCATGATCAACGCGGGCAAGCGCCATGTGCGGCAGCTGCCCGACGGCTGGACCGTCGTGACCAAGGACCATTCCCTCTCGGCGCAATGGGAGCACACCGTGCTGGTCACGGCAGATGGCTTCGATGTGCTGACGCTCGGCAGCCAGGACCGCAAGTAACGTAGAGGCCAGACCAACACATCATGGTGTCACTCAAGCAGGCCGCGCTGGACGAAGACGAAGGCCGCGAACCCACCACGACGCTGGACTGGCCCCTGCTGGAACGCCTGCCGGCCTTGCTGGCCGAGCAGCAGTTCTCCGCCGACGCGTTTCGCGAGGCCGTCCGCACTTCGCAGGAAGAGCTGAAGAACCTGTTCTTTGCAGAGGAATCGGTCGAGGCGCTGGTGCGCGCGCGCTCCAAGTTCATTGATGCGCTGCTGCGCCTGGCCTGGCAGCGACAGCTCGACGCCACTGTGGCACAGCAGATTTCGCTGCTGGCCGTGGGCGGTTACGGCCGCGGCGAACTGCACCCCTGCTCCGACGTCGACATTCTCGTGCTGGTCCCGGGTGAGCCACCGCTGCCCGACAATGCGCGTTCGCAGATTGAGCAATTCGTCTCGTTTCTCTGGGACATCGGTCTGGAGGTCGGGCACAGCGTCCGCAGCCCGGCCCAGTGCGCCGAAGAAAGTGCCTCGGACGTCAGCACGATGACCACGCTGATCGAGGCCCGCTTGCTGACCGGCTCGGAAGACCTGCCGGAGCAGATGCGCCGTGCGCTCGCCCCGGACCGTGTCTGGCCTGCGCGCGAATTCTTCGAGGCCAAGCTGCAGGAACAGGTGGACCGGCACGCCAAGGCCAACGACACCGCCTACAACCTCGAACCCAACGTGAAGACCGGCCCCGGCGGCCTGCGCGACCTGCAGACCATCGGCTGGGTGGCCAAGCGTCATTTCGGCGTGCACTCGCTGGACGAACTGGTGACGCACGGCTACCTGACGCCCGGAGAACTGCGCAAGCTCAAGCAGGCACAGTCGTTCCTGTGGAAGGTGCGCTTCGGCCTGCATGCACTGACCGGCCGCCACGAAGACCGCCTGCTGTTTGATCACCAGATCAAGCTGGCACAGACCTTCGGCTATGAAGACGCCTCCTACACGCTGGCGGTCGAGCAGCTGATGCAGCGCTATTACCGCACGGTGCTGGACGTCAGCTTCCTGAACGAGCTGCTGCTGCAGCTGTTCCGCGATGCCATCCTGTCGGAGAACACCCCGCCCAGGCCGCTGAACGCGCGCTTCCAGGTGCGCAGCGAGTACCTCGAGGCGGTGAGCCCGGACATCTTCTCGCGCGCGCCCTCCTCGCTGCTGGAGCTGTTCGTGCTGCTGCAGCAGAACCCGGAGATCCGCGGCGTGCGTGCCTCGACCATGCGGTCGCTTGCGCGCCACCTGTGGCTGATCGACGAGGAGTTCCGCCAGAACCCGCGCCACCATCGCCTGTTCCTCGACATCCTGCGGGCGCCGGTCGGTGTCACGCATGAACTGCGGCGCATGAACACCTATGGTGTGCTGGGCCGCTACATTCCTGCCTTCGGCCGCATCGTCGGCCGCATGCAGTACGACCTCTTCCATGCCTACACGGTTGATGCGCACACGCTGTTCGTGGTGAGCAACCTGCGTCGCCTCGCGATGCCCAAGTACGACCACGAACTGCCGCTGCTGTCCGGCATCATGCAGAAGCTGCCCAAACAGGAAGTGGCCTACCTCGCGGCCTTGTTCCATGACATCGCCAAGGGCCGCGGTGGCGACCATTCGGAGCTGGGTTCGGTGGATGCCGAGGCGTTCTGTCTGGAGCAGGGCCTGTCGCGCTACGACGCGCGCCTGGTGGCCTGGCTGGTGCGCAACCACCTGCTGCTGTCGCTGACGGCGCAAAAGAAGGACATTGGCGACCCACAGGTCATCAACGAATTCGCGCGCCAGGTGGGTGACGAGAACCACCTCGACTACCTGTACATGCTGACCTGCGCCGACGTGCGCGGCACGAACCCGCGACTGTGGAATTCCTGGAAGGCCTCGCTGTTCCATGAATTCTACGAGCGTGTCCGCGCTGCGCTGCGCCGCGGCCTGGAGAGCCCGATCGACCAGGAAGAGCTGGTCCGCGAAAACCAGGAGGGCGCGCGGGCGCTGCTGGTAGAGCAGGGACTTTCGATCAGCGGCATCGATTCGACCTGGGGGCGCCTGTCGCAGGCCTACTTCCTGCGCCATTCGCCCGAGGAAATCGCCTGGCACACGCGACTGCTGGCCGGTCGCGATCCGGCGTCGGACGACCCGCTGGTGTCGGTGGAGCCCAGCAGCGAGCGGGGTACCACGGCCGTGCTGATCTTCGCGCCGCACCGTCGCCACGGTTTTGCGCGTGCCACGGCCGTGCTCGACCAGCTCGGGCTGACCATTGTCGATGCACGCATCACGCCGACCGAGAATGGCTTCAGCCTCGACCTCTACCATGTGCTGGAAGAAGACGGCGCACCGATCACCGATGATGCCCGCGTCTCGGAAATCGAGGAGATGCTGTGGCGCTCGCTGCAACGACCGGAAGAGTCGCCCATCGCCGTGTCACGCCGTGCGCCGCGCCAGGTGCGCATGTTCAATACGCCCACCACGATCGTCGTGAGCACCGACGAGCACAACAACCGGTCCGTGGTTGAGCTGGTTGCCGGTGACCGGCCCGGCCTGCTCTGCGATGTCGGCAAAGTGTTGTGGGAAGAGCGCATCGACCTGCATGGCGCGAAAATCAGCACGGTGGGTGAGCGGGCCGAGGACGTGTTTTACGTCACCGACCTCTCGCAGCAACCGCTGACCGGCCCTGCTGCGGAACGGCTGCGGCAGAAGCTGGCCGCTGCCCTGCACCGCAGCCCCTGAGCCGCCGGCCATGAATCCTGCACTCGGGCGCCTTGTCGCGTACCCGTTCGAGCGACTGGCCGCGCTCAAGGCGCCGCTGACGCCGCCCCCATCGCTGCGGCACATCGCGCTATCGATCGGCGAGCCCAAACACCCGCCGCCGCCGTTCGTGATTCAGGCGCTGCAGCAGGCCATGGGAGAGCTGGGGAGCTACCCGGCCACCAAGGGCCTGCCAGAGACGCGCGTGGCCGCGGCACGCTGGCTGGAACGGCGCTTCACGCTGCCTGCGGGCACCGTGGATGCCGAGCGCATGGTGCTGCCGGTCAATGGCACGCGCGAGGCGCTGTTTGCCTTCGTGCAGGCCGTGGTCGACCCCACAGCCCCTGCCCCGCTCGTGCTGATGCCCAACCCCTGCTACCAGATCTATGAGGGGGCTGCGTTCCTGGCGGGTGCCGAGCCGTATTACCTGAACACCACCGCCGAGAACGCGTACCTGCCGGATCTGGACAGCGTGAGTGCCGACACCTGGCAACGGTGCCAGGTACTGTTTCTCTGCAGCCCGGGCAACCCCGTGGGCGCAGTGATGTCGCGCGACTACCTGCAGCGTGCGCTGCAACTGGCCGAACAGCATGATTTTGTGATTGCGGCCGACGAGTGTTATTCGGAGCTCTACGACGACGAGCTGCAGCCGCCCGCCTCGCTGCTGCAGGCAGCCCATGCCATGGGCAACACGGCCTTCCGTCGCTGCATGGTCTTCCACTCACTGAGCAAGCGATCCAGCGTACCGGGACTGCGTTCCGGCTTCGTGGCAGGTTGCCCGGAACTCATGGCGCAGTTCCTGCTGTATCGCACGTATCACGGTTGCGCGATGCCGCTGCCGACACAGCGCGCCAGCATCGTCGCGTGGAACGACGATGCGCACGTCACGGCCAACCGCGCCTTGTACCGGGAGAAGTACGACCGGGTCGTCCCGATCCTCTCCGAGGTGCTGGACGTGGAGCGCCCCGCGGGCGGCTTTTACCTGTGGCAGAAGGTTCCCGGCGATGACGTGGCCTTCACGGCGGGGCTGTTTGCAACGCAGAACATCACCGTCGTGCCCGGCAGCTATCTGGCACGCGAGACGGCGCAGGGCAATCCTGGCACCGGGCGCATCCGGCTCTCGCTGGTGGCCAGCCTGGACGAATGCGTGGAGGCCGCACACCGCATCCGCGAGTTCGTCACGCGTCGCTGAGGCCCGGCGCAGGTCGGGGCAGCGGGCGGGCCCGGCTGCGTACAAAAAACAGCAGGACCAGCAGCGGCAGAACGACCAGCAGCTGCCCGGCTTCGATGCCCAGGTTGAAGCCCAGCAGCGTCGGCCAGAGGCGTTCGCCCTGCAGACCCAACTCGCGTACGGCATGGGAAAACCCCAGCCCATGGACCAGCGCGCAGGCAAACACGGCAGCCATGCGCCACGCCACCGCCAGCTGCCAGCGACGCCAGCGCAGCAGCAACTCCAGGCTCGCCATGACAGCGATCGTGCACAGGATGGCCGGTTCCACCACCGCCGCAGGCACCTCGACCCAGCCCAGCCCACCGGCCAGTAGCGTGATGGCATGGCCGAACGTGAAGCTGCTCAACAGCAGCAGTGCCGGACGCCAGCGCGGCATGCCCGCCAACAGCACCAGCAGGAAAAGCAGGTGGTCGTACCCACCCAGGATGTGGCGCAACCCAAGGTCCAGCGATTCTGCAAACACCTGTGCGCGTGATGGGAACAGCCTGCGAACGGGCGCTGCCGGACTCAGCCACAACAGGCTGGTTTCTGCGCCCTGCGTCACACGCAACTGCACGCGGGCCGCGGCCGCATCCGGCGCATAAGCCAGCAACCGAAATCGCAGCGACGCGTCTGGGCCGGCCTTGGCCAATGCAAACCGGCCCATGACCACCAGCTGGGTCATCGATGCGCCTGCCAAGTCGCTCTCGGCTGTCGGCGTCAGGATAAGGCCTTCGAGTGGGCGCACGGCATCCGCATCCAGCAGTTGCACCGACTGCTGGATGCGCTGCGCCACGAGCGACCACCCGGCCTGCAACTCCGGCACGGACAGGCTGCCGTCCCGATTCCTGTCGACATCACCCAGCGCCGTCGCGGGCACAGACAGCACCAGATAGGCGCCCTCGCCGACGAGGTTGAGGGTGCCATGCCCGGCCGGCATGAGGTGGGCCTGCGCGGGCGACACCACCACTACGCACAGCCACCACAGGCAGGCCGCGACTCTGCGCAGGACCACGCTCAAGCCGGCGGCGGTGGGCCACCCTGCGCCGTGAAGCTGCCCTTCAGGCAACGACCAATGAACGGGTAGGCCTCGGTGATCACGTAGTAATAAATGCCCTGGGGGAACTCCGGCGTGACGCCAGTGCGCCCGTTGCACTCGTCCAGGTCGCCGGCCAGCGTCGCGTCATAGGTCCAGTCCTGCAGGAAGGTGCCCATGGCATACAGGGTGGTGGCCGGGCGACCGGCATCCGGCGCCGTCTTCAGGCGAAAGCGCGGCACCATCACCTTGGTGGGTGAGCTGGCGTCAGCGGCAACGCTGTAGCCGTAGCGGGCATAGATGGGATAACCGTCCGCCGCCCAGGCCACCAACGCCATGGCCGTACCACGGCCCAGCTTGGTGATGAACCCCTCGGGAAGCCCGTGGTAGTGGTACATGCCTGTCGGCTGGACATGGGCGTTGTTGAAGTCATCGCCGAAGTTGAAGGCGGACTTGTTGGTGAGTGCTTCGATGCGCCAGGTGCCGGTGCCACCGATGAGGCTGCAACTGCTGCCGGTCGCATCGCAGGTGCCACCGGTGCCTGGCTCCAGCTTGACGCCGTTGAGCACATAGCCCGTGACCTGGGCAAAGCTGCCGGTCGCATTGGCGATGGCCGGAGTCAGCGTTGTGCTGGCCGAGACGGCCTGGGACGTGATGGTGTTGGGATTGTTGGGGTTCGGGAAAGTACCCACGGCGTGATCGGGAATCCCATTGGCAGAGAGTAGTCGCTGCGTGGCGCTGCAGCTCCAGTTTGCGGTGCTGGTGTTGTTGACAGAGGCCGAACTGTTGAAGGCGCTGTAGCTGTAGCTGCACAGCACCGGTGCGGTGGAGCCGGCCACGCTGCCGCCGGCAGCCGGCGTTACGCTGACGTTGCCCGACGCGGCACTGCTGCCCGCACTGTTGTTGGCCTTGACGCTGCAACTGTACGTCGTGCCATTGGTCAGGCCCGTCACGGTGATCGGGCTGGCGGCGGCGCTCGCTGTGATCGATGCGGCATTGGCACTGCAGGTCGCCGCGTATCCGGTGATGGCCGCGGAGCCCGTGGCAGCCGGCGCGGTGAAGGCGATACTCGCACTCGACTCTGCAGGTGTGGCAGCGCCAATCGTGGGCGCACCCGGCACCACGGCGGCTGCCGCAGTCGGTCCCGCACTGTCGCTGCCGCCACCGCCGCAACCTGCTAACGCCAGCATCAGGAGCACGGCGGACACCGGTTTGTGGTGTGCCCGCTGGCCAGTCCGCATTCTCATTGCTTTGTCTCCTCAGAGAGTCCGTAGATTGTTCTTACCCGACAATTCAACGCAATTGAAGTCCCGATTGGGCTCGTCTGCAACCTGCAGGACATCGCTGCCCTGATAGGGGTTCTGCAGATAAAGCGGATCTTCGGCGCGGTAATCGCGCGTCAGCGTGCCTGTCACCCTGTCAACGGTGAATCGCTCGATCACGTGCAACTGCGCGCTGTGAAACTGGATGACACCAGCCTGCGGATCGCCTGGCGTGGCAACTGGCTGCCCCTCACCCCGGTGGAGTTCCGCATCCTTCGCCGGATGCTGGCGCATCCAGGCCGCGTCTTTTCCAAAGCACAGCTGCTGGACGCGATCCATGACGACCTGCGCGATGTCAGCGACCGGGCCATCGACAGCCACATCAAGAACCTGCGTCGCAAGATCCAGGCCGTGGAGCCAGGCTGCGACCCGGTGGCAGCCGTCTACGGGCTGGGCTACCGGTTCGAGCTGCCATAAACCCTTGCCATGGCCCTGCCGGGGCCGCAGGATTCGCAGCCTGTTTGCCTCCCACCGGAAAAGCCATGACCGACACGCTCCGCCAGACCATCGAGGCCGCTTTCGAGCGCCGCGCCGAGATCACGCCCGCCAACATCGACCCTGCCCTGCGTGCCGCGATTGAAGACTGCATCGGCCAGCTGGACAGCGGCCAGGCGCGCATCGCGCAGCAGGTCGACGGCCAGTGGCAGGTCAATGAGTGGCTGAAAAAGGCCGTGCTGCTGTACTTCCGTGCCAATGACAACCAGGTCATCGACGCCGGCGCCGTGCGCTACTACGACAAGGTGCCGCTGAAGTTCGCCGACCAGACGCCCGACCAGCTGCGCGCCGGTGGCGTTCGCGTGGTGCCCTCTGCCGTGGCGCGTCGCGGCGCCTATATCGCCCCCAACGTGGTGCTGATGCCCTCTTACGTGAACATCGGCGCCTATGTCGACAGCGGCACGATGGTGGACACCTGGGCCACAGTCGGTTCCTGCGCGCAGATCGGCAAGAACGTGCACCTGTCGGGCGGCGTGGGCATTGGTGGCGTGCTAGAGCCGCTGCAGGCCAACCCGACCATCATCGAGGACGACTGCTTCATCGGCGCGCGCTCAGAAGTGGTCGAGGGCGTGATCGTGGGCCGCGGCTCGGTGCTGGCCATGGGCGTGTTCATCAGCCAGAGCACGCGCATCTACGACCGCGCGACCGGTCAGATTACCTATGGTCGCGTGCCGCCGGGCTCGGTGGTCGTGCCGGGCAGCCTGCCCTCGGCGGATGGGTCGTACAACCTCGCCTGCGCCATCATCGTCAAGCGCGTGGACGAGAAGACCCGCAGCAAGACCTCGATCAACGAGCTGCTGCGGATGGCCGACTAGCCGAAGCGGCCGGTGATGTAATCCTCGGTCAGCTTGTGCCGGGGATTGGTGAAGATGCGGTCCGTCTCGCCGACTTCGATGAGATCGCCGAGGTGGAAGTACGCGGTGCGCTGCGAGACGCGCGCCGCCTGCTGCATCGAGTGCGTCACGATGGCAATGGCGTAGCTGGCGCGCAGTTCGTCAATCAGGTCCTCGATGCGCGCCGTGGCGATCGGGTCGAGTGCCGAACAGGGCTCGTCCATCAGGATGACTTCCGGGTTCACCGCAATGGTGCGGGCGATACACAGGCGCTGCTGCTGGCCACCCGAGAGGCTGGTGCCCGGGTTGTTCAGGCGATCCTTCACCTCATCCCACAGGCCGGCACGCTGCAGGCTGGTGTGCACGATCTCGTCGAGCTCCACACGATCGGCCGCCAGGCCGTGGATGCGCGGCCCATAGGCCACGTTCTCGTAGATCGACTTCGGGAACGGGTTGGGCTTCTGGAACACCATGCCCACGCGTGCACGCAACTGCACCACGTCCTGGCGCTTGTCGTAGATGTCCTGGCCGTCGAGCACGATAGAGCCGGTGACCCTGGCCCCCTCGATGGTGTCGTTCATGCGGTTCAGGCAACGCAGGAAGGTGGACTTGCCGCAGCCCGAAGGGCCGATCATGGCCAGCACCTCGTTGCGCGAGATGTCGATGCTGACTTCCTGGATGGCCTGTTTGCCGCTGTAGAAGACGTTGACGCCGCGCGCGCTGAGCAGCGCGTTATCGACGGTCACACGCCCGACAGTCTTGCAGTTCACGGGAACAGGCAAGCCGGCGACAGCAGGTTCGTTCGGGGCCGTGGCGGATGACATGAATGACAGACCTCAGTAAGGCATAGCGCTGGCTACCAGCGGCGTTCAAAGCGATTGCGCAGGATGACCGCCGTGGCGTTCATCACGACGAGGAAGAGCAGCAGCACGAGGATGGCCGCCGAGGTGCGTTCGATGAACGCGCGCTCGGGGCTGTCGGCCCAGAGGAAGATCTGTACCGGCAGCACCGTGGCCGGATCGGTCAGCCCTTTGGGCACATCGACAATGAAGGCCACCATGCCGATCATGAGCAGCGGCGCGGTTTCGCCCAGCGCGCGGGCCATGCCGATAATCGTGCCGGTGAGGATGCCGGGCATCGCCAGCGGCAGCACGTGGTGCGTGACCATCTGCACCTTGGAGGCCCCCATGCCCAGCGCCGCCTCGCGTATCGATGGCGGCACGGCCTTGAGCGCGGCGCGCGAGGCAATGATGATGGTGGGCAGTGTCAGCAACGTGAGCACCAGGCCACCGACCAGCGGCGCCGAGCGGGGCATGCCGAAGATATTCAGGAACACGGCCAGGCCCAACAGCCCGAAGACGATGGACGGCACGGCCGCCAGGTTGTTGATATTGACCTCGATGAGGTCGGTCCAGCGGTTGCGCCGCGCGAACTCCTCGAGATAGATGGCCGCGGCCACTGCAATCGGGAACGACAGCGCCAGCGTCATGGCCAGCGTATACAGCGTACCCACCACGGCGCCCCAGACGCCGGCCTGTTCGGGTTCGCGCGAATCGCCCTGTGTAAAGAACCCCTTGTTGAAGGCGAGCGACAGAGAGCCGTCCTTCACCAGTGCATCGATCCAGGCCAACTGCTGGTCGGAGACGGCACGATCGGCTTCTGGCACGGTGCGATCAATGCGGCCCTTGAGCAACTGGTCGACCTTGTCGCTGGCCAGCACCCTCAGGGTCTCGCGCTGGCCCATGCGCTTCGGGTCCTCCGCCAGGCGCTTCTGCATGGTCTGGGCGGCCGAATTGCTGACCAGCGCAGCGAGCTGTTTGGTGGCCGCTCGACCTTCCACATCCGGGAAGCGTGTCTTCAGCGACGTACGAACCAGCGCGGCATAGTCTGCAACGGCCAGGTCATCGGCCGTGGCCGTACCCTCGGGATTCAGGACCGCCGGATCGTAGTGCACTTCGATGACCACATAGGCCTGCCGGAAGGCCGACCAGCCCTGGGCGATCAACGAGCCAAACAGCAGCACGACGAACGACAGCCCCAGCAGCACGGCGCAAAGCCCATAGGTCTTGAACCGCAGCTCTGCCCAGCGCCGCCGCTTCAGGCTTTTCTCGACCCGCTCGCGCGTTTCAGCGACCGACCTATTCATACTGTTCCCTGTACTTGCGCACGACCTGTAGCGCCACGACGTTCAGCACCAGCGTCACCAGGAACAGCACCAGGCCCAGCGCAAAGGCCGCCAGGGTCTTGGGGCTGTCGAATTCCTGGTCGCCCGTCAGCAGGGTCACGATCTGCACCGTGACGGTGGTCACGGCCTCCAGCGGATTGCCCGTGAGGTTGGCGGCAAGACCGGCCGCCATCACCACGATCATGGTCTCGCCGATGGCCCGCGAGATCGCCAGCAGTACGCCGCCCACGATGCCCGGCAGCGCCGCCCGCAGCACGACGTTGCGGATTGTCTCGGAGCGGGTGGCGCCCAGTGCGTAGGCACCGTCCCGCAGGGACTGCGGCACTGCCGTGATCATGTCGTCGGCCAGTGAGGAGATGAACGGGATGATCATGATGCCCATGACAAGGCCTGCGGCCAGCGCACTTTCAGAGGCCACATGCAGACCGATGTGCTCACCGAACTGCCGCAGCAGCGGACCGACGGTGAGCGCAGCGAAGAAGCCGTAGACCACGGTAGGGATGCCGGCCAGGATTTCCAGCACGGGCTTGACCCAGGCGCGGAACCCGCGATTGGCGTATTCGGCCAGATAGATGGCCGAGAACAGGCCCACAGGCACCGCCACGACCATGGCAATGCCGGAGATCATCACCGTACCCAGGAACAGGGGCACTGCACCAAAGGCACCGGAAGAGCCCACCTGGTCGGCACGCAGGGCCGTCTGCGGGCTCCAGGTCAGGCCCAGCAGGAACTCCTGCACCGACACGGCATTGAAAAAGCGCAGCGACTCGTACAGCACCGACAGCACGATGCCCAGGGTGACAAAGATCGCCAGCATCGAGGAACCCAGCAGCAGGAACTCGACGATTTTCTCGACCGCGTTGCGCGCGCGCAATTCGGGGTGGATGCGGGCACGGACCAGCGCGAGGCCCGCCACGGCGGCGGCGAGGACCAAGCCAGTCAGCGACAGGCTGGCAATGCCGCGCAGGCGCTGGTAGTCCAGAGCGGCGGCGCGCACCTCGGCGCGGGCGCCATCGGCCGGGATGTTGCCCAGCACGATATTCTTGATGTCGTTGAAGAGCAGGCCCATCTGGCCGGCGTTCTGGTGACTGAGGGCCGCCGGCAGGTGACTTTTCACCAGGGCGGTAATGACCGTATCCTGCAGCATCAGCCACAGGCCCATGATCAGGAGGGCCGGCAGACCGCACCACAGGGCAGTCAGCAGGCCGTAATAGGAAGGCAGGGAGTGGAGCCGGCGAATGCCGCGGCCGCCCCCTACGAGCTTCAGGGAACGCTGCTTGCCACTCCAGTAAGCGAAGGTGGCGAGTGCCGCCAGGACGAGGAGCAGTGCGGAGGTGGACATGCAGCAGGAACCCGCTTGGAAGGACGCATATCGTCCAGTAAACCGCCCCAACATGACAAGCTAAAGAAGGGCCGGCGCTTTTCGCACCGACCCTCCCCTGTCCGGATCAGAACTTGAAGTTCAGGTCCAGCTGCAGGCGCTTGTAGTCGCGGTTGAAGACCGACGAACTGCCGATCGTGGCGGCCTTGTCGATATTGGTCTTGTTGAGGAAGTACGTGCCGTTGACCGTCCAGTTCTTGGCCGGGGCATAGGCCGCCTTCACGACGCCGCCCTCGGAGTCGCTGTTGCCAGCACCGAAGTCAGAATCGATGTACTGGGCGTACAGGGCGTCTTTCTGGATCTGCGTCCAGATGTAGCCCACTTCCCAGGTGCCCGGGTCGCTGGCCTTGCCGTAGGTCGCGCCGAGGCTGTAGGCCGTGTCCAGGCCGTTCTTGGCCTCGGAGTTGTGCGCGTAATCCACGTACAGGGCAACCGGACGGTTGGCCAGCGTCGTGGTGAACTCGCCGAAGGCCTCCCAGACCTGGTACCCGTAGGCGTAGCAGTTGGACACGCGCGCGCTGCCCAGGAAATGGCAGTTCGTAGCCACCGGATCGGTGGTGTTGCCGTTGTAGCCCGCGTTGTAGACCGAGTTCCAGCCCTTCACCGAGTTGAGGCTGAAGTAGCTCGTCGCCAGCGTCAGCTTGCTCTCCGAGCCAACGTTGAACTTGTAGCCCACCTGCGCGCCAGCCATCGTGGTCTCGGCATTGCCGATCTTCGTGCTGGTCAGGCTGGTCGGGCTGTTCGGGCCGCGCTCTTCGAGGATGTTGTAGAAGGTGCTGGCGAACAGGCCACCGTGGTTGAAGTTGACGGCCAGGCCTTCCGGGTTCACGTCATTGTCAAAGAAGTAGCCATTGGCAGCCGGACGCACCCAGGGGTACTTCATCTTGCCGCCCGTGAACTTCCAGTCGGCGCTCGGCTGCCACTCGACGTAGGCCAGGTCGACATAGAGACCCTTGCGGGTGTTCTCACCCGTGAGGGTCTGGTTCGAGGAGCGCGGGTCGGCGGCGCCGACGGCCGCAGCCTCGCTCGTCGACAACTGCACTTCGGTCTTGACGGTGTCGTTGACCTTGGCCACGAAGCCGGTCCGGACGCGGATGCGGTCGCGGTTGCGGCTGGCGACGTATTGCTGGTCGATGGTCTCGTTGCGGTAGCGGAAATCCCCCTTCCAGGTGAAGTTGCCGACCCACGAGCCGACGTTGGCGCGGACCTTGGCAATCTGGTCCGTCTGGCGGTCGTCCGTGTCTTCGGCTTCCTTCGCCTTGGATTCCAGCTGGTCCAGGCGCTTCTGCAGGGCCTGCACGGCGGCCTTGAGCTCGCTGGTTTCGTCGGCGAAGGCGGGCGCGATGCTGCCGGCCAGGGCCAGGATGCTGGCCAGAGCCGTTGCGGTAATTCGGGTATTCATGTGTTCAGGTTCCGTATGTAAATCTGTACTGCGGACGAGGTTCTTATTTCTTGAGAACCGCGACGGTCTTGCGGACCTTGGCCAGCTCGTCCTTCGACAGCGGCACCAGGCCCTTGTTGACGAGGTAGCCTTCGGCGCCCATCGAACGGTCGCTGACGAACTCGTTGACGAACTCCTGGATGCCCGGGATCACGCCGACGTGGGCCGACTTCACGTAGAAGTACAGCGGACGCGAGACCGGATAGGTCGAGGTGGCGATGTTCTCGAAGGTCGGCGCAACGCCGTCGATCGTGGAACCCTGGATCTGGCTGATGTTCTCTTCCAGGAAGCTGTAGCCGAAGATGCCCAGCGCGTTCGAGTTGGACTGCAGCTTCTGCACGATCAGGTTGTCGTTCTCGCCGGCTTCGACGTAACCGCCGTCCTCGCGGATCGAGTTGCACACCTTGTTGAAGCGCGCCTCATCGACGTCCTTCAGCGCCTTGATCCAGGCAAAGTTGTTGCAGCCGGCCTGCATCACCAGCTCGACGAAAGCATCGCGCGTGCCGGAGGTCGGCGGCGGGCCCAGCACTTCGATCTTGTAGGCCGGCAGGGCCTTGTTGATCTGGTTCCAGGTCTTGTACGGGTTGGCGATCAGGTTCTGGGTGTTGTCCGGGTCCGGCACCTGCTTGGCCAGCGCGAGGTAGAGCTCCTTGCGGGTCAGCTTGAACAGCGGCGCCTTCTTCGAGTTGGCAACGGTGATGCCGTCATAGCCGATTTTGACCTCGACGATGTCCTTGACGCCGGCCTTGGCGCAGCTGTCCCGCTCGCTGGCCTTGATGGCGCGCGAGGCGGTGCTGATGTCGGTGTACTGGGCGCCCACGCCGTTACAGAACAGCTTGAAGCCGCCGCCGGTGCCGACGCTTTCGATCTTGGGGGTCTTGAACTTGCCGGCCTTGCCGAACTGCTCGGCCACGGTCGTGGCAAACGGATAGACCGTCGAGGAACCGGCCGCCGAGATGTAGTCACGGCCGGCCTGCGCAAACGCGGCAGAACCGAGCACGGCGGGAACGACCAGGACCGAGAGAAGAGCGCGCTTGGTAAACACGTGGAGAACCTCCGTAAGGGGAAACTGCGGGCCTCCATCGGCCCAGTACCGCGTTCTGCGATGGGACGCACTGTATTGCCGGGATGTGACAGCTTTATTGCAGTCGACCCGGTTTCTGGCCGCCACCGGGCCCCGGGGGGGCGCCGGGGCGGCAAGTACTTGATTTGCACGGGCCCGCGACCGTATAAACGCGTCGCGACTCCCCCCCGCCCTTCCCGAACCCCAGGACACGACGTTGCAGACTTCCGACACGCTGGCCCTCACCCAGGAACTGGTTTCAAGGGCCTCGGTCACCCCCACGGACAATGGCTGCCAGGACCTGATGATCAAACGCCTGGCGGCGGCGGGCTTCGTGGTCGAGAAACTGAACTACGGCAACGTGGAAAACTTCTGGGCACGGCGCGGCACCGCAGGTCCGGTCCTGTGCTTTGCCGGCCATACGGATGTCGTGCCGACCGGCCCCCTGGAAGAGTGGCGCACCGACCCCTTCAAGCCGGTGATCATCGACGGCATCCTCTACGGACGCGGCGCCGCCGACATGAAGAGCGGACTGGCGGCGATGGTGACGGCCTGCGAGCAGTTCGTGCGCGAGCACCCGGACCACAAGGGCTCGATCGCCTTCCTTATAACCAGCGACGAGGAAGGCCCCTCGGTCGATGGCACCAAGCGCGTGGTGGAGACCCTGCGCCAGCGTGGCGAGCGCATTGACTGGTGCATCGTCGGCGAACCGTCGAGCGAGCATCTGGTCGGCGACACCATCAAGATCGGCCGCCGCGGCTCCTTCAGCGGCCGCCTGACCGTGCATGGCGTGCAAGGGCACATTGCCTACCCACACCTGGCAGAGAACCCGGTGCACAGCTTCGCGCCCGCGCTGGCAGAGCTCACGGCCCACGTCTGGGACCAGGGCAACGAGCATTTCCAGCCGACCAGCTTCCAGGTCTCCAACATCAACGCCGGCACCGGCGCGCCGAATGTGATTCCGGGCGAGCTCAAGGCCCGCTTCAACCTGCGCTACAACCCGGTGCAGACCCAGCAGGGCCTCAAGCAAACCGTCGAGGCGATCCTCGATCGCCACAAGGTGCGCTACACGATCGAGTGGTATGTGTCGGGCGAGCCCTTCTACACGCCGCCGGGCACGCTATCGAACGCTGTTTCCACGGCCGTGAACAAAATGACTGGCAAGCCGCCGGCCATGAGCACCGGTGGCGGCACCTCGGACGGCCGTTTCATCGCGACGCTGGGCACGCAGGTGGTGGAGCTGGGTGTGACGAACGCCTCGATCCACAAGGTGAACGAGTCGGTCGCCGTGGCAGAGATTGACGCCCTGCACCGCCTGTACGTCGAGGTGCTGAAGCAGCTGTTTGCCTGAGGCAGCAGCCGGCAGCGGGGCCGGCGGCCGTCAGCGGCCGCCGCGCCGCCAGTTGAGCAGGAATCCGCCCAGGCCCAGGCCCGCGGCCCAGATGAGCACCCAGGCCGGCATGGCCAAGCCCAGAAAGGTCCAGTCGACCTTGGCGCACTCGCCCGAGCCGGTGAGGACCTTGCGCAGCACATCGGTCAACGGGAACACATCGAGCATGTAATCGAGCGTCGCGCCACAGACCGGCACCAGGCCGGGAGGCAGGTGCTGGATGTAGAGATGCCGCGCGGCAATGCCTGCCGTAATGGCTGCTGCCACCGCCACCAGCACCGCGCCCACGCGACGCGCCAGCAGATGCCGATCTGCCGGCAGCGCCGACACCACGAAGGCCAGACCCAGGCCCGCCAGCCCCACGCGCTGGAAAATGCACAGCGGACAGGGCGTCAGCCCCAGGAACTGCTGCGAATAGAGGGCGAAGCCCACCAACGCGAAACAGCAGACGGCGGCGAGCAGATCCAGCACGCGGCGGTTGCGGTACAGGCTGTTCATGCGCAGGCCCTTAGCGATCGGCAGGGGCGGCTTTGCGCAGTTCGCGCTCGACGTCCTCGAGGTTGGTATGGCGCACGTCCTTGCCGTGCACCATGTAGATGACGTACTCGCAGATGTTCTTGGCATGGTCGCCAATGCGCTCCAGCGCGCGCACGACCCACATGACGTCCAGCGCACGCCGGATGGTGCGCGGGTCTTCCATCATGAACGTGATGCACTGGCGGTGGATGGACTCGTATTCCTCGTCTACCACGCGGTCTTGCTTGGCAACGCGCAGCGCGCCTTCGGAGTCCATGCGGGCGAAGGCATCGAGGGCGCCATGCACCATCTCGGAGACGATGCGGCCGAGGTGCTTGATCTCGCGGTACTTGTTTTCGGGCCGCTCCATCGTGGCCAGGCGCGAGGCGATCAGGCCGATCTTCTCGCCCTCGTCGCCGATGCGCTCCAGGTCGGTGATGGTCTTGATGATGGCGACGATAACCCGCAGGTCGCCCGCGGCAGGTGCGCGGGTCGCG
>CANGFJ010000013.1 GCA_947453065.1 Pseudomonadota bacterium | reverse complement strand
CTGATCTCCGACCGCCTGGCCGCCTTCGTGTTCTGGGGCTGGCAGGTGGTCATCGTCGCAGCGGCCATCACGCTGCCGCTGGGCCTCACCCAGGGCAAGGAATACGCCGAGCTGGAATGGCCCATCGACCTGCTGATCACCGTGGTGTGGCTGTCCTACGCCTGGCTGTTTTTCGGCACGATCGTCAAGCGCAAGGTCCAGCACATCTACGTGGCCAACTGGTTCTTCGGCGCCTACATCATCACCATCGCGCTGCTGCACGTGGTGAACAACCTCGCCATCCCGGTCGGCCTCTTCAAGTCCTATCCGGTCTACAGCGGCGCCGTCGATGCGATGGTGCAGTGGTGGTACGGCCATAACGCCGTGGGCTTTTTCCTGACGGCTGGCTTCCTCGGCATGATGTATTACTTCGTGCCCAAGCAGGCCGGCCGGCCGGCGTACTCGTACCGCCTGTCGGTCGTGCACTTCTGGGCGCTGATCGCCGTCTACATGTGGGCCGGCCCCCATCACCTGCACTACACCGCCCTGCCCGACTGGGCCCAGTCAGTGGGCATGGTGTTCTCGCTGATCCTGCTGGCCCCCAGCTGGGGCGGCGCGATCAACGGCATCCTCACGCTCTCGGGCGTGTGGCACAAGTTGCGCACCGACCCCATCCTCAAGTTCCTGATCGTGTCGCTGTCCTTCTACATGATGTCGACCTTCGAAGGTCCCATGATGTCGATCAAGACGGTCAACTCGCTCAGCCACTACACCGACTGGACCATCGGCCACGTGCATTCCGGCGCGCTGGGCTGGGTCGCGATGATCTCGGTGGGCTCGATCTATGCGCTGCTGCCTCGCCTGCTGGGCCTGACGCAGATGTATTCGACCAAGTGGATCGACGCGCACTTCTGGCTGCACACCATCGGCGTGGTGTTCTACATCGCCGCGATGTGGATCGCCGGCGTCATGCAGGGGCTCATGTGGCGCGCCACCAATGCCGACGGCACGCTGACCTACAGCTTCGTCGAGTCACTCAACGCCACCTACCCGTACTACCTGGTGCGGCTGGGCGGTGGCGTCCTGGTGCTGGCCGGCATGATCCTCATGGCGATCAACACCT
Organism: Pseudomonadota bacterium; assembly: GCA_947453065.1. GTDB lineage: Bacteria > Pseudomonadota > Gammaproteobacteria > Steroidobacterales > Steroidobacteraceae > ZC4RG30. The sequence goes on along the minus strand of CANGFJ010000013.1, from coordinate 28,853 downwards.
GGAAGACCTACCAGCTTGCACAGGGGCCCGCACAACTGCCCGTGCTGCCCCCCGACGCCGCCGCGGCGCGCGCCTGAAGGACACGACATGAGCCATTCACACGAAAAGATCGAAAAGAACGTCGGCCTGATGGCGGTGCTGATCGCCGTGGCCGTGTCCTTCGGCGGCCTCGCCGAGATCGTGCCGCTGATGTACCAGGCCGAGGCCATCCAGCCCAGCCCCGGCGTCGTGCCCTACCCGGCGCTGCAACTGGCCGGGCGCGACATCTACATCCGCGAAGGCTGCTACAACTGCCACTCGCAGATGGTCCGCACGCTGCGCTTTGAAACCGAACGCTATGGCCACTACTCCGTGGCCGGCGAGTCGGTCTACGACCGTCCCTTTCAGTGGGGCAGCAAACGCACCGGGCCCGATCTGGCGCGCGTCGGCGGCAAGTACTCCGACGACTGGCAGCGCGTGCACCTGAACAACCCGCGGGACGTCGTCCCCGAATCCAACATGCCCGCCTTCACCTGGCTGGCCGGCGCGCAGGTCGATGGCGCGACAATCGCCCGCCACATGCGTGGCCTGAAAGCCCTCGGCGATCCGTACACCGACGCCGAGATCGCCGCCGCACCGGCCGCGGTCGCCGGCCACTCCGAACTGGACGCCGTCGTGGCCTACCTGCAGGCGCTGGGCAAGAACGCCCCGAAGGGAGACTGATCATGCTGTCCGGAATCGTGACTGCAGGATTGATGCTGTTGTTCATCGCCGGCTGGATCTGGGCCTGGCGGCCCGCCCGCAAGGCCGAATTTGACGCCGCTGCGCGCATGCCGCTGCAGGACGATCAGGAGATCCGCTCATGACCCGCGGTTGGTCGATCTATGTCATCGCGCTGGTGGTGCTGAATGTCGTCGCCTGCCTGGCACTGTTGTGGTGGACCTCGCGCCGCCGGCCCACGGACCCGCCGGCCGAGCAGACCGGTCACGTCTGGGATGGCGACCTCACCGAGTACAACAAGCCGTTGCCGCGCTGGTGGATCAACCTCTTCTACCTCACCATTGTTTTCAGCATCGGCTACCTGGCCTGGTACCCGGGCCTGGGCAATTTCGCCGGCTACTCGGGCTGGTCGTCAGCGCGCGAACACGACACCGACAAGGTCGCCGGCGACAAGAAGCTCGCCGCGACCTTCAGCGTCTACGATGGCAAGCCGCTGCAGGAACTGGCGCGTGATGCGCACGCGCTGGCACTGGGCAAGTCCCTCTTCGCCAACCAGTGCGCCACCTGCCATGGCTCGACGGCACAAGGCGCACTCGGGTTCCCGAATCTCACCGACAAGATCTGGCACTGGGGCGGCGAGCCGGAGCAGATCCTGGACACCGTGCTCAATGGTCGCAATGCGGCCATGCCGGGCTGGTCTTCCACGCTGGTTGCGATGGGCGGCCCCACGGCCCTGGATGACGTGGCCAGCTACGTGCTGTCGCTGTCGACGCAGCTCAAAGGCACCGCACAGCACGGTGCAGAGGAACACAGCGAACAGGGCGAGCACGGCAAGCGCCTGGCCCAGGGCAAGAAGCTGTACGACGGCATCTGCATCGCCTGCCATGGTCCCGAAGGCAAGGGCAACGCGCTGCTGGGTGCGCCCGACCTCACGGATGACTACTGGCTCTACGGCAACAGTCATGAAGCGATCTACACCAGCATCGGCCAGGGTCGCAACGGCGTGATGCCGGCGCACAAGCCGCTGATCGGTGAAACGCGCGCACGTCTGGCCGCCGCCTACGTCTGGTCGCTGAGCCAGCCGGCCACACCGTAATGAGCCCGCAGGCCACGTCACAGCCGCCGGATCGCGAGCGCCAGCCGCTCGCGCAGCGGCTGGGCGCAGTGCTCTGGCCCAGCTTTTTCGCGGCCGGCGTGGCGACGATGGCGTGCTTCGCCTTCATCGACCCGCTGGCCCTGCGCGACATCACCTTCCCGCAGCTGCCGATCAGCCGCGAACTGGGCTACACGCTGGGCTTCTTCCTGTTCTGGATGGCCACGGCAGCCTCCAGCCTGTTCACCTCGCTCCTGCTTTGTCCGGCCAGTCGATTCAACGCACCGCTGCCGCGGGACTGACGCCTTGAGCCGAATCCCGCAACCCGTCGTCGAATTCACCGGCACCGCTGCCTATGCCAGCGAGCGCAAGGTCTACCCGCGTGACGTCTCGGGGCGGCTGCGCCGCCTGCGCATCGCCGCAGTCATCGTCCTGCTGGGCGCGTACTACCTGTTTCCGTGGGCGCAATGGAACGGCCGCCAGGCCCTGCTCTTCGACCTGCCGGCACGCAAGTTCCACGTCTTCAGCATCACGTTCTGGCCGCAGGACTTCCTGTTCCTCGCGCTGCTGCTGATCATCGCCGCCCTCACGCTGTTCTTCTTCACCGCACTCGCCGGCAGACTGTGGTGTGGCTATGCCTGTCCGCAGACCGTGTGGACCGAGGCCTTCCTGCTGATGGAGCGCTGGGTCGAAGGCGACCGCCTGCAGCGCATGAAGCTCGACCAGGCCCCGTGGTCACGCCACAAGCTGCTGCGCAAAAGCGCCAAGCACCTGCTCTGGGCCGTGTTCGCACTGTGGACCGGGTTCACCTTCGTGGGCTTCTTCACGCCGGTCCATGACCTGGGCACTCGCGCCCTGACCCTGCAGTGGGGCGGCTGGGAGACCTTCTGGGTCCTGTTCTATGCCCTGGCCACCTGGGGCAATGCCGGCTTCCTGCGCGAGCAGGTCTGCAAGTACATGTGCCCCTATGCGCGCTTCCAGAGCGCCATGTTCGACCGCAATACGCTCATCATTGCCTATGAGGCCAGCCGCGGTGAGCCGCGCGGCCCGCGCCGTCGCGATGCCGTGGCCAGCGTGCTGTCGCGGCTGCGTGGCCTGCTCGACACCCGCACCGCCGACGACTACGTGTTCCGCGCCAGCCAGCACCCCACGGCCGCCAGCGCCCAGACAAAGGCCCACGGCACCATCACCTTCGATGTGCACGCGGTCGCCGAGCCGCTGCCCACCTTCACGCCCGAGCAGCTGGGCGACTGCGTCGACTGCACGCTGTGCGTGCAGGTCTGCCCCACCGGCATCGACATCCGCAACGGCCTGCAATACGAGTGCATTGCCTGCGGCGCCTGCATCGATGCCTGCGACACCGTCATGGACAAGGTCGGCTATCCGCAGGGCCTCATCCGCTACACCACGCAGAACGCCATCGACGCCAAGGCCACCCACGTCCTGCGCCCGCGCATTGTCGTGTACGGCCTGCTGCTGCTGGCACTGGTCAGCGCCTGGGGCTGGGGCGTCAGCCATCGCAGCAGTTTCATCGCCGAGGTCCTGCGCGACCGCAACGCGCTCTATCGCCTCGCCAGCGACGGCAGCGTCGAAAACAGCTACCAGCTGAAGATCGTCAACAAGACCGACACGCCGCGTGACTTCCGAATTGCGATCCGGCCGGACCGCGACGGCCTGCGCCTGAGCCCTGGTCCGCTGACCGTCACCACGGGCAGTGGCGAGGTCATCGCCGTGCCCCTGACCGTCAGCGCCCCCGCACCGCTGACAGGCCGCCACGCCCTGCACTTCACCGTCACCCCCGTCGCCGGTGGCGCGATGCGCGAAGTCGACAGCAGCTTCTTCGGGCCACCACCATGAGCCTGCAACGTTCCGCCTGGCGCGAGCCCATGGTCTGGCTCATCACCCTGCTACCGGGTGCCGCCGTGGCCGCCAGCATCACGCTCCTGGTCCAGGCCATACGCACCGGCGGAGACGATGCCGTCATCGACGAGGTGCACCACACAGCCCAGATGCAGGTGGCCGATGTCAGCGCCGATCAACGCGCCGGACAGCAGGGACTCAGTGCCGTCCTGCGCATCGACGGCACGCACCTGGAAGTGCTGCCCGCCACCGGCGCCTTCGATCGCAGCCAGCGCCTGCACCTGCAGGTCGCCCACCCTGCGCGGGCTGCCGAAGACATCGTCCAGGACCTGCAGCCCTCTGAACGCGGCTGGCAGGGCCAGGCCGTGCCAGACGATGGCAGCGACTGGATCCTGCAGCTCGACGCGCCGGACGGCAGCTGGCGGCTCAAGGGACGGCTGCTGCGCGGTCAGCAGGCCGCGCTACTCCAGCCTGCCCTGCCTGGCCATTGAGCGGTCCCGCACGCCCCGATCGGTGCTACCACTGCGGCGAGGCGCTGCCCACGCCTGCCCCCCAGTTGGCGCTGGACGGCGAACCCCGCAGCTTCTGCTGCAGCGGCTGCGCCGCCGCGGCAGGCTGGATCCGCGACGCGCACCTGGACGACTACTACCGCCTGCGCAGCCAGCAAGGCACGCGCGTGGACCTGTCGGCCACTGACCTCACCGCCTGGGATCGCGAAGAAATCCAGCAAGGCCACGCCCGCGACGTCCCCGGCGGCCGCGAGATCACGCTGGTGACCGACGGCATGCGCTGCGCGGCCTGCGCCTGGCTGATCGACCGGGCCCTGCGGCAGGCGCCCGGCGTCGTGGAAGTCAGTGCCAACGCGATCACCGGCCGCATCCGCATCCTCTGGGATCCGGCCCTCACGCCCCTGTCCCTGCCCCTGCAGCGCCTGGCCTCGCTGGGCTACCGTCCGGGCCTGGCCCGGGGCGAGGCCCTGGAGCGCGCCCGCAGCGCCGAGCGGCGCCGCTGGCTCCTGCGCTTAGGGCTGGCGGGCCTGGCCAGCCTGCAGGCCATGATGTTCGCCGAGGCCCTTTACCTCGATGTCCGCGGCCAGATGCCTATCCCCACGCGCGATTTCCTGCGCTGGATCACCTTCCTCATCGCCACGCCCGTCGTGTTCTACGCCGGCTGGCCCTTCCTCGAAGGGGCCTGGCGCGAATGGCGCGGCCGGCGCCTGGGCATGGACACGCTGGTGACCAGCGGCATGCTGCTGGCCTGGGCCGGCAGCGTCATCGAGACCCTGCGCGGCGGCCCGCAGGTCTGGTACGACGCCGCGGTCATGTTCGTGTTCCTGCTGCTGCTGGCGCGGCTGCTGGAGCAGCGCGCCCGCGCCATGGCCAGCGCACAGGTCGACACCCTCGCGCAGGCCTGCCCCGCGCTGGCCACGCGCGAGCGGCCCGATGGCAGCAGCGAAACCGTGCCGCTGGCCCTGCTGGCCGTCGATGACATCGTCCGCGTCGCGGCCGGCGACGCCCTGCCCGCCGACGGGCAGCTGCTGGATGCGCCGGCCAGTTTCTCCGAAGCCCTGCTGACCGGCGAATCCCGCGCCGTCACGCGCCCGCCCGGCACCCCGGTCTATGCCGGCACCCTGTGCATCGACCAGCCCGTGCGCCTGCGCGTCACCGGCACCGGTCCCGCCACCCGACTGTCCACCCTGACGCGACTCGTCGAGCAGGCCCAGGCCCATCGCCCCCGCCTCGCCCGCCTCGCCGACCAGGTGGCAGGCTATTTCGTGCTGGCCCTGCTGCTCACCGCCGTCCTCGTCTATGCCCGCTGGCACTTCACCACGCCCGACCGCGCCTTCGAAGTGCTGCTGTCCGTGCTGGTCATCAGCTGTCCCTGCGCCCTGTCGCTGTCCGTGCCCGCCGCGCTGGCCGCCGCCCACGGCCACCTGGCCCGGATCGGCGTCCTCGCCACGCGCCCCGACGCCCTGGAATCCCTCGCGCGCGCCACCGACCTGGTGTTCGACAAGACCGGCACCCTGAGCACCGGCCAGATGGAAATCGCCGCCATCAGCACGCGCGTCGGCAGCGCCCGCGAAGAGGCCCTGTCCCTGGCGGCGGCGCTCGAGCGCGACAGCCGCCACCCCATCGCCAGCGCCTTTGCCGACCTGCCTGTCACGCAGACCGCCACCGGCGTGCAGGAACACCCCGGCCAGGGCATCGAGGGCGACGTCGACGGCAGGCGGCTGCGCCTGGGCACTGCCCCCTTCGCCACCGGTCGACGCGATGATGGCGCGCTCTGGCTCGGCGATGGACAGCAGCCGCTCGCCCGCTTCCAGCTGCGCGAAACCGCCCGCAGCGATTCCCGCGATGTCCTGGCCGAACTGGCCGCCAGCGGCCTGCAGTTGCACCTGTACAGCGGCGACGCCGAGGCTACCGTCGAGGCCTTCGCCACCCGCTTCGGCCTGGCCGATGCCGCCGGCCGCCTGTCGCCGGAAGACAAGCTCGACCGCGTGCGCGCCCTGCAGGCGCAGGGCCACGTCGTCGCCATGGTCGGCGATGGCCTCAACGACGCGCCCGTGCTCGCCGGCGCCGACGTCTCCTTCGTCATGGCCGACGGCGCCCCGCTGGCCCAGCAGGCGGCCGATTTCGTGCTGACCCAGGCCTCCCTGCAACGCGTGCCCGACGCCATCACACTCGCCCGCCGTACGCAGCGCATCATCCGGCAGAACCTGGCCTGGGCCGTTGGCTACAACCTGCTCGCCCTGCCCCTGGCCGCCACCGGGCAGGTCACGCCGTGGATCGCCGCGCTCGCGATGGTCGTATCCTCGCTCACCGTCACCCTCAACGCCCTGCGGCTCACGCGGGCAAGCACGTCATGATCATCCTGCTGCTGCTGATTCCCCTGAGCCTGGTCCTGCTGGTTGCAGCCATCTGGGCGTTTTCCTGGGCGGTGCGCAGCGGGCAGTTCGACGACCTCGACACCCCGCCGCTGGACATCCTCGCCGACGACCCGCACGAGTCCCGCATCGTGCCCCGTCATGAACCCTGACTGGCTCGTCCTGGGCAGCGCCTGGCTCAGCGGCCTGCTCGGCGGGGTGCACTGCGCCGCCATGTGCGGTGGGATCGCCACGGCCTTCCCGGCCATGGGCAACAGCAGAGGGCTGCGCGCCGCCCTGGAGCCGAACCTGGGCCGCATCGCCGGCTACACGGTCGCCGGAGCCATCGCGGGCGGTCTCGGCCACGGCATCGTGAGCGCGGCGCGCCTGCCGGCGCTCGGCCTGGCGCTGCGCGCCGCAGTCGGACTCGTCCTGGTCCTGGCCGCGCTGCGCCTGCTCGACCGCCGCGGCCGGCTCGCCTTGCTGGCCGCCCCAGGCCAGGCCGGCTACCGGCTGCTGCGACCCCTGCACCGCCGACTGCTCCCCGCCAACACCCCCCTGCGCCGCCTGGGTGCCGGCGTGCTGTGGGGATGGCTGCCCTGCGGCCTCAGCGCCACCGTCCTCACCGCTGCCTGGCTGCAGGCGCGCGCGTCGCAGGGGGCACTGACCATGCTGGCCTTTGGGCTGGGTACCTTGCCGGTGATGGTGCCGCTGACCTGGTCCGGTGCGCGGCTGGGGCAATGGCTGCAGCGCGGCCCGTGGCGGATCGCTGCAGGCCTGCTCGTGCTGCTGGCGGGCCTGCTGACCCTGTCCGCCCCCTGGCTGATGCAGGTGCCCGGCGCACACCGCCTGCTGACAGCCCTAGGTTGCGGCAGCCTGCCTGCCTACTGAACCAGCCGCCCCAAGGCCGCAGCATCCAGAATTTCCACCCGCCGACCCGAGACGGCAATGACCCCGTCTTCCTGCAGGCGCGAGAAGCCCCGGCTCACGGTCTCCAGCGCCAGCCCCAGAAAGCGGCCGATCTCCTCGCGGCTCATCGGCAGCACCAGTTCTGACGCCGAGCGACCGCCCAGACGGTAGCGCTCCTGCAAGCCATGCACGAACAGGGCAATGCGCTCCGCCGCCTGGCGCCGAATCAGCATTTCAACGTGGTCCTGATCGCGCGCAACACCCTGCCCCATCACGCGCAGCAATTGCGCCTGCAGGCTGGGTGAACGCGCCGCCAATTGGCCCAGTTCAGCAAACGGCACCTCACAGACGCGGGTGGCCGTCAGCGACACCGCCTCACTGCGGTGGCGCCCCGTCGCCAGGGCACCCAGGCCCACCATCTCACCCGGCAGGTGAAAGCCCAACACCTGCTCTTCGCCATCCTTCGCGAGGGTGATCGTCTTGAGCGCACCGTCGCGCACCAGGTAGACGGCATCCAGCACCTGGCCCGCACGGAACAGCCGCTCGCCACGCCCCAGAGTCCGGTCACTGCGGATCAGCGAATCCTGCGGGCGCAGGGACAAGGCGTCGCTGCCAGCGGGCAGACACAGCGTGTGCATCGTGCAGTGGGTGCAGGCCCGGCGCAGCCGGGCAAGTTCGAGGGCAGGCTCCATGCAGCAGGATGCTGCCACAGGAGCCCCCTCACGGAAGCTAGGGAAAAGACCTAGCCAGTCCGGCCTCAGAACGGGATGTCGTCATCCTGGAAATCGGGGCTGGCCGGTGCCGCCCCCGCCGGGCTGCTGCCCCGGTTGTCCTGGCTGTAACCACCGCCGTAGCCGGCATCGCCGCCGCCCATGTCGCGGGACTCGCCACCGCCGCCGCCACCGCCACCGCCACTGCGGCCACCCAGCATCTGCATGTCATTGGCCACGATCTCGGTCGTGTAGCGGTCGGCGCCGGTCGCCTTGTCCTGCCACTTGCGCGTGCGCAGCCGGCCCTCGATATACACCTGCGAGCCCTTGCGCAGGTACTGCGCAGCCACATCGGCGGTGCGCCCGAACAGCGCGACCGTGTGCCACTCCGTGGACTCCTTGGTCTCGCCGGATTGCTTGTCGCGCCAGCTCTCCGTGGTCGCGATGCGCAGGTTGGCGACGTTGCTGCCCGACGGCATGGCCCGTGTTTCCGGATCCGCGCCCAGATGCCCGATGAGAATGACCTTGTTGATGCCGCGTGCCATGTCGACCCCTGCTGGTAACTGCCTGGCCGCCATTCTAGTCGGGCAAGCCACGGGGGACACGGCAGAAACCAACGCGTAGCGGGCAAAAGACCAGCCCGAACCCCGGGGAGGACTATAGTAGGCGTTTTGGCCGCGACCGATCCCATGCAGACTTTGCGCATCCGCGGAGCGCGTACCCACAACCTCCGCAATATCGACGTCGACCTGCCGCGCAACCGGCTGATCGTCATCACGGGGCTGTCCGGGTCCGGCAAGTCCTCCCTCGCCTTCGACACGCTGTATGCCGAGGGGCAGCGCCGCTATGTCGAGTCGCTCTCGACCTACGCGCGGCAGTTCCTGTCGATGATGGACAAGCCCGATGTCGACAGCATCGAAGGCCTCTCCCCCGCCATCGCCATCGAGCAGAAAGCCACCTCGCACAATCCGCGCTCCACGGTCGGCACGGTCACCGAAATCTACGATTACCTGCGCCTGCTGTACGCACGCGCCGGCACGCCGCGCTGCCCAGAACATGGCGTCGACCTGGCCGCGCAGACCGTCAGCCAAATGGTCGACCAGGTGCTGCGCCTGCCCGAAGGCGAGACCGCGATGCTGCTGGCGCCGATGGTCATCGACCGCAAGGGCGAGCACGCCGAGGTGCTCGACGAACTCTCCTCGCAGGGCTTCGTGCGCGCCCGCATCGACGGCAAAGTCATCGAGGTCGACGCCGCGCCCGACCTCGACCCCAAGAAAAAACACAGCATCGAAGCCGTGGTCGATCGCTTCCGCACCCGCGCCGACCTGGGCCAGCGCCTCGCCGAGTCCTTCGAGACCGCCCTGCGCCTGGGCAATGGCATCGCCAAGATGGCCTTCGCCGAGAGCAACGGCCGCGAGGAGATGACTTTCTCCAGCCGCCACGCCTGCCCGCAGTGTGGCCATAGCGTGCCCACACTCGAACCGAAGATGTTCTCCTTCAACAACCCGGCCGGCGCCTGCGACGGCTGCGGCGGCTTGGGCTACCAGGAGTTCTTCGATCCGCAGCGGGTCGTGATGCACCCGAACCTGTCGCTGGCCGGCGGTGCAATCCGCGGCTGGGACCGGCGCAATGCCTATTACTTCCAGCTCATCCGCGCGCTCGCCGACCACTACGGCTTCGACATCGAGATGCCCTGGGCCGCGCTGACGCAGGAAGCGCGCACGGCCGTGCTCCACGGCAGCGGCACCGACGACATCGACTTCCGCTACACCGATGCACGCGGCCGCGCCGCCAAGAAGAGCCATCCCTTCGAAGGCATCCTCCCCAACCTTGAGCGCCGCTACACAGAAACCGAATCGGCCACGGTGCGCGAGGAGCTGGGCAAGTACCGCGGCACGCGCGTTTGCGCTGACTGCCAGGGTGCCCGCCTCAATCGCAATGCCCGGCATGTGTTTGTCGCCGGCCTGGCGCTACCTGAGGTGGCGCACCTGAGCGTCGCGGCCGCCCTCGACCTCTATCGCGAGCTCTCGCTCAACGGCTGGCGCGGCGAGATCGCCTCCCGCATCGTCAAGGAGGTGGCCGACAGGCTGCGCTTCCTCGTCGACGTGGGGCTGGACTACCTCGCACTCGACCGTAGCGCAGAGACACTCTCCGGCGGCGAGGCGCAGCGCATTCGCCTGGCCAGCCAGGTCGGTTCCGGGCTCACCGGCGTCATGTACATCCTCGACGAGCCGTCGATTGGCCTGCACCAGCGCGACAACATGCGGCTGCTCACCACCCTCAAGCGACTGCGCGACCTCGGCAACACCGTCATCGTCGTCGAGCACGATGAAGATGCCATTCTGTCGGCTGACTACGTGCTCGACCTCGGCCCCGGCGCCGGCGTCCATGGCGGTGCCATCGTCGCCCAAGGCACGCCCGCAGAAATCCTCGCCAACGAGCAGTCGCTGACGGGTCGCTACCTGAATGGCAGCCTGGCCATTCCAATGCCGGCCAAGCGGCATGTTCCCCAGCCCGACCGCTACCTGCGACTCATCGGCGCCAGTGGCAACAACCTCAAGCACGTCACGGCCGAATTCCCGACCGGCCTGTTCACCTGCGTCACCGGCGTCTCCGGCTCCGGCAAGTCCACCCTCGTCAATGACACGCTGTTCCGGGCTGCCTCGCACTCCCTGGGCCTGGTGGGCGGTGAAGCCGCCGCCGTCGAACGCATCGAAGGCATGTCGCTCATCGACCGGGTCATCGAGATCGACCAGAGCCCCATCGGCCGCACCCCGCGCTCCAACCCCGCCACCTACACCGGCCTGTTCGCGCCACTGCGCGAGCTCTTCGCCCAGGTCCCCGAAGCGCGCACCCGCGGTTATGACCCCGGTCGATTCAGCTTCAACGTCAAGGGTGGTCGCTGCGAAGCCTGCCAGGGCGATGGCCTCATCCGCGTCGAAATGCACTTCCTGCCCGACGTCTACGTGCCCTGCGACGTCTGCCGCGGCCAGCGCTACAACCGCGAAACCCTGGAAATCCGCTATCGCGGCAAAACGATCCACGACGTGCTCGAGATGACCATCGAAGACGCGCTCGCTTTCTTCAAGCCCATCCCTGTGGTGGCCGTGAAGCTGCAGACACTGATGGACGTGGGCCTGGCCTACGTGCGGCTGGGGCAGAACGCCACGACCCTGTCCGGCGGCGAGGCCCAGCGCGTCAAACTGGCCCGCGAACTGGCCAAGCGCGCCACCGGCCGCACCCTCTACATCCTGGACGAGCCGACCACCGGCCTGCACTTCCATGATGTCGCTCAGCTGCTGGGCGTCCTGCAGCGCCTGCGCGACGAGGGCAACACCATCGTGGTCATCGAGCACAACCTCGACGTCGTGAAGACTGCAGACTGGGTCATCGACCTCGGACCCGAAGGCGGGGCCGGAGGGGGCCGCATCCTGGCAACCGGGACGCCCGACGAGATCGCGGCCAATCCTGCTTCGGAAACAGGTCGCTTCCTGGCGCCGCTGCTGAAGAAAGCCGGCCGCTAGGCGGGACGCTTCCCACTGCCAGACCGAAAGGTCTGGCGAACCTCGCCGTTGGCCACCCGCTCGTTGTACTGGCCGGCGGTGTAGTCCGTGAGCACCGTGCGCCAGAAACCCACTGCACCCGGGTTGCGCAGGTACTCAACGATTTCCCATTGCCCACTGAACCGGTCCAGCACCAGCCGCACGGCACGGCGACCCACGCCGCGACGACGATAGGGACGTGCGATGAAGAATTCCGCCATCCGGTAATCCGCGCGTGTCGCGGTCGACTGGGCCGACACGATGGCCCCTGGCGTTACCATCGCAAAGCCTGCCGGACGCTGCTCATGGAGCACTGTCAGCAAATGGGCAGCAGGGTCCGCAAACCAGCGCGTGGACTGGTCAGGCTCGCGGTGGCCAATCTCGCTGAGCACCGGGAATATCCCTGTATTCAGGGGCGCGAGATCAGCCAGGTAATCCCGGTAGACACTCTCGATCCACTGCCTGTCTCCCTGATGGGTACGGGCATCCCTGACACTGATAGACATGCTGGTTAAACCTGGGCTTTCGGACGCCAGAAACAAAAAAGCCCGGACAAGTCGATGTGACCTGCCCGGGCTTTTCAGATCCGGGCCCTAAGGCCCAGACCCGTAGCGCTTGACGCTATTACTTGGCAGCCGGAGCAGCCGGGGCAGCTTCAGCAGCCGGGGCAGCCGGGGCAGCTTCGGCAGCCGGGGCAGCTTCAGCAGGCGCAGCAGCCGGAGCGGCTTCAACGGCCGGGGCGGCAGCGGGAGCAGCCTCTTCCTTCTTGGCGCAAGCAGCCAGCGCGATCGCCAGGGCAAAGGCACTCAGAGCGAGTTTGGTTTTCATCAAGCGATACCCCAAAAAAATTGATGTGAAGTGCGAGAGACCAACAAAAGCAGGCCAGAAGCAGACATACAAGATGTCTGGTCATCCAGTAACCGCTGCTTTAAATTCTATACAGTCCGCAAGGGATTGAAAACACTAGCGCAGTGTCAAATCCGTTCCATCGGACACAGGCGCGTCACGCGCTGCGTTGCAGCACAACAATTTCATTCCGCCACCAGCACGGTTCAGCAGGCGTTCATATGTTCAACCCGGAAGAACTCAACGCCCTGTACCCATCGCACCTCAAGACGCTGATGACGCGGCTAGCCGACTCACTCAGCGCCGAGGGTTTCGATTCGCTGGTAGTCCATTCGGGCTGTCAGAGAGTGGCTTTTCTGGATGACCAGGCCTACCCCTTTCGCGTTAATCCCCACTTCAACTGGTGGCTACCGCTGTTCGACGCGCCCCAGTGCCTGCTGCATCTCCAGCCCGGCCACCGGCCTATCCTGGCGTTCCATTCAGCGGCTGACTACTGGCACAAGCCCGCCCAGTTACCCAACGCTGTCTGGACGGCATTGTTCGATATTCGCAGCATCGACAGCGTCAGCAGCGCACGGGCAGCCCTGCCTCCGCCCAATGCCAGGACTGCATTCATCGGCGAACCGTTCGACGGCCTTGAGACCCTTGGCTATACCGCCATCAATCCGGCCTCTTTGCTACGGCGACTGCACGAGCATCGCGTCCGCAAGACGGCCTACGAACTGCATTGCCTGCGCGAAGCAAGCCTGCGCGGCGCACGGGGACACGGCGCCGCCCGGCACGCCTTCACCCAAGGCGAGTCTGAATACGGAATACACCAGGCATTTCTAGCGGGCTGCCAGCATCGCGAACAGGAATTGCCATACCAAGCCATCGTGGCCTTGAACGAGAACGCCGCGACGCTCCACTACCAGTCTCTGGACCGCATTGCACCCGCACAGCGACGCACCCTGTTGATAGATGCCGGCGCGCATCACAACGGCTACCCCAGCGACATCACGCGCACCTATACGTCACAAACGGGGGGAGACTTCGCCGCACTGCTGAACGGCCTCGAGGCCATACAGGCGATGTTGTGCGCCAAGGTACAACCGGGGACTGATTGGCGAGACCTGCACCTCACCGCGCATCGGCTCATCGCGGCACTCCTGCAGGAAGCCGACCTCATCAGGATGCCACCCGACGAAGCGCTAAAAACGGGCCTGAGCAGCGTCTTCCTTCCACACGGACTGGGCCACCTGCTTGGCCTGCAGGTCCACGATGTAGCGGGCTTCCACCCCGCACCAGACCAACCCGCGGTCGCGCCACCGGCAGGCCATGACGCCCTGCGGCTCACCCGGGTCCTGGAACCCGGATTCGTCGTCACCGTAGAACCCGGCATCTACTTCATTGACTTGCTGTTAGACAGGGCAAGAAGGGGACCTTTGGCGCATGCGGTCAATTGGCCACTCATCGACACCTTGCGCCCCTACGGCGGCATACGCATCGAAGACAACTTGGCCGTCACAACATCGACACCCGAAAACCTGACCCGGTCCGCCTTCGACCAGCTCGCGCGGCAAAAGGCGGACGCAACGAATCCCTAGGGCTTGCGGGCAAGCAGATCGCGAATTTCTTCCAGCAGCACTTCCTGCCGAACAGGCTCGGGCGCAGCGGTCGGCGCCTCCACAACAGGAGGCTCCTTCAGCCGATTGATACCTTTGATGGCTACAAACAGCACAAAGGCAATAATCACAAAATCAAGGATGCTCTGCAGGAACGCGCCGTACTTCAGCAAAACCGGCTTACCAGACGGGTCGTCGGCCAGCGTCAGCGCAAGGTCGCTGAAATTGACCCCAGACAAGGCCAGACCCAGGGGTGGCATGATCACGTTTTCAACAAGCGCAGAAACGATCTTGCCGAACGCCGCGCCAATGACAACGCCAACAGCAAGGTCAACGACGTTGCCCTTGACAGCGAACTGCTTGAATTCAGATGCCAGACCCATGATTACCCCCTAAGTTGCTGGAAGCCACTACTTCGTGACTGACAACAGGGAGTGTAGGTCAAGCTGCGCCGGGTTGGTATAAACCCGGCGCACTACCGCCGAATCAGGCCGAGGCGGTCTTCTTCTTGCGAGGGGCGCGGGCCGGTTTGGCCTCATCGCCTGCCGCTTCGGCCTTGGGGGCCTTCTTAGCGGACTTCTTCTTGCCCTTCCCCTCATCGGCGACAACGGCAGGACCATCGACCAACTGCATCAGGGCCATGTCCGCGTTGTCACCCGGCCGGGGGGCCATGTGAAGGATGCGGGTGTAACCACCGGCACGAGCCTTAAAACGCGGACCCAGGTCCGTAAACAGCTTCTCGACAACCTTCGCATCGCGAAGGCGGGCAAACGCCAGACGACGCTTAGCCAGCGTGTCGACCTTGCTCAGGGTGATAAGGGGCTCGACCACTCGGCGCAGTTCCTTCGCCTTCGGAATGGTCGTGCGGATGGTCTCGTGCTGCAGCAGAGAGACAGCCATATTGCGCAGCATCGCCCGACGATGTGGGGCGTTACGCGAAAGCTGGCGGCCGGAGAGTTGATGACGCATGTCTTACCTATCAGATCGTGTCGCGCTCGTCGTCATGACGCAGGCCCGCAGGCGGCCAGCCATCAAGGCGCATGCCCAGCATTAGGCCGTGGCCCTGCAGCACTTCCTTGATCTCAGTGAGCGACTTCTTGCCAAGGTTCGGCGTACGCAGCAGCTCAACTTCAGTGCGCTGTACGAGATCGCCGATGTAATGAATATTCTCGGCCTTCAGGCAGTTCGCACTGCGGACCGTGAGCTCGAGCTCATCAACAGGACGCAGCAACAACGGATCGAACTGCATCGTCTCGATCTTGTTGGAGGCTTCTTCCTCGCCCTGCAGGTCAACAAAGACCGACAATTGATCCTTGAGGATGGCACCCGCGCGGCGGATGGCTTCCTCGGCGTCAATTGTACCGTTGGTCTCGATATCAATGACCAGCTTGTCGAGGTCAGTACGCTGCTCGACGCGGGCGGCCTCAACCGAATACGTCACACGACGCACAGGACTGAAGGAGGCGTCGAGCTGCAGACGGCCGATCGGACGGGTCGACTCTTCGAACGCCGCACGCTGAAGCGCCGGGCGATACCCGCGACCCTTCTCGATCTTGATCTGCATGGTGAGCTCGCCAGCCTTCGTCAGGTTGGCAATCACCAGGTCGGGATTCACGACTTCAACATCGTGGTCGACCTGGATATCACCGGCGGTCACCGGGCCTGGGCCCTTCTTGTGAAGTCGCAGCTCTGCGACCTCACGGGAATGCATCTTGATCGCGACGGCCTTCAAGTTCAGCAGGATATCAACGACGTCCTCCTGGACGCCCTCGATGCTGGTGTACTCATGAAGCACGCCCTCGATCTCCACTTCGGTGATCGCAGCACCCGGCATGGACGAGAGCAGCACACGACGCAGGGCATTGCCCAGTGTGTGGCCGAAACCGCGCTCGAAAGGCTCTATCACCACTCGTGCCTGCCGAGGTGCAATAGGCTGCACCTTGACCACACGGGGCTTGAGGAATTCTGTTACCGAGGATTGCATCGCACCTCCACCATCACTTCGAGTACAGCTCGACGACGAGGTTCTCGTTGATATCCGGGAGCACGTCATCGCGCGCCGGAGCAGACTTGAACACACCGCGCATTTCCTTTTCGTTGACTTCCAGCCACTCCGGAAAGCCAACCTGCGCTGCGATGGACAGTGCGCCCTGAACGCGCAACTGGTTACGGGACTTCTCGCGCACTTGCACGACATCTCCCGCCTTGACCTGGTATGACGCAATCGTCACGGCCTGGCCATTGACCTGGATCGACTTATGGCTGACCAACTGACGAGCTTCTGCACGAGTACACGCAAAGCCCATCCGGTAAACCACGTTATCGAGACGGCACTCAAGCAACTTCAGCAACGTCTCACCCGTGGCGCCCGTACGACGGGAGGCCTCGTGGTAGTAGTTGCGGAACTGGCGCTCAAGCACGCCGTACATGCGACGCAGCTTCTGCTTCTCGCGCAGCTGGGCGCCGTAATCAGACAGGCGCGTACGGCGCTCGCCCTTCACGCCGCCCGGCGGCACCTGGAGCTTGCACTTGCTCTCAAGGGGCTTAACGCCGCTCTTAAGGAAGAGATCAGTCCCCTCACGACGGGACAGCTTGCACTTCGGACCTGTGTAACGCGCCATATCTTTATTCCTATCCGTGTCGTCGCATCAAACCCGGCGCTTTTTCGGCGGACGGCAGCCGTTGTGCGGGATCGGAGTGATGTCGGAAATGCTGGTGATCTTGAGGCCACAACCATTGAGCGCGCGAACCGCGGACTCTCGGCCAGGGCCGGGGCCACCAACGCGGACCTCAACGTTCTTCAGCCCATGCTCCTGAGCCGCAACGCCAGCCTTCTCTGCGGCCACCTGGGCTGCGAAAGGCGTGCTCTTGCGTGAACCGCGGAAGCCACAACCACCCGATGTCGCCCACGACAAGGTATTACCCTGACGATCGGTGATCGTGATGATGGTGTTGTTGAAAGACGCGTGAATATGCGCGATGCCGTCGAGCACGTTCTTGCGTGCCTTCTTCGGCTTCTTCGCATTCGCGGCTGCAGTCTTCTGGTCGGCCATAAATTTACAATTGCCTCTGGATTAAGCGTGCCACCCCGGGTTACTTGCCCGGAGGTGCGTTGAGCTTGACCGCCTGCTTGCGCGGACCCTTGCGGGTGCGAGCATTGGTGCGGGTACGCTGGCCACGCATGGGCAAGCCCCTGCGATGCCTAATACCGCGCCAGGTGCCGAGGTCCATGAGACGCTTGATGTTCATAGACACCTCGCGACGCAAGTCACCTTCGACTGCCCACTTGGCAATCTGCGAGCGCAGAGCAGCGACCTCGACGTCGGTAAGGTCCTTGACCTTAGTCGACGGGTCGACGCCCGTGATCTCGCAAGCTTCGCGTGCACGAGTCCGACCAACGCCATAAATATGCGTCAGCCCGACCCACACGTGCTTGTTCATCGGAATATTAATACCGGCTATACGTGCCATCAGTTCGCCCCAAGCCGTGCGGAAAGGCGCGGCATTCTACTTGGAACCACGATCAAATCAACGTCGTTGCCAAAAAACATGTTCAGGACCATCAGCCCTGACGCTGCTTGTGGCGCGTGTCGGAGCAGATCACGTAGATCACCCCTCGACGGCGCACGATCTTGCAGTTCTTGCAGATCTTCTTGACGGACGGACGTACCTTCATTATCAAAACCCTCGTTGAGCCCTGCCGACTGGGCCATCAGCTGCCGGCGCCATTGCGCCCTGCACCCAGCAGGTTCGCCTTCTTCATAAGACCCGGGTAGTGATGCGACATCAAATGCGCCTGCAACTGCGCAATGAAGTCCATCACCACCACGACCACGATCAGCAGCGATGTGCCACCGAACTGGAACGGAACGCCCCGGGAGGCCATCAAGGTCTCCGGCAAGAGGCAAACCGCTGCGATGTACAGAGCACCCCAGAGCGTCAGCCGGGTCAGCACGCGGTCGATATATTCGCCGGTTTGCTGGCCAGGGCGGATGCCCGGAATGAACGCGCCCGACTTCTTGAGGTTGTCGGCCGTGTCACGGGCGTTGAAAACCAACGCCGTGTAGAAAAAGCAGAAGAAAATGATCAGCGCCGCGTACAGCACCAGATGAAGGGGCTGCCCGTAGCCAAGCGACGCAGCCAACCCCTGAAGGGCCTCGGCCACCTTCGAGTCACTATTGCTGCCCAGGAAGCTCGCAATTGTAGCCGGAAAAAGCAGAAGACTCGAGGCAAAAATCGGGGGAATTACGCCGGCCATGTTCAACTTGAAGGGAAGGTGGCTCGTCTGGCCGCCATACATCTTCCGACCGACCTGGCGTTTCGCATAATTTACCGTTATGCGCCGCTGGGCTCGCTCAACGAACACACAGAAAGCCGTCACTCCCACGATCACCAACAACAACAGCATGGCAAACGGACCAGCCATCTCACCGGTGTTGACCTGCTCAATAGTGCGACCAACCGCACCAGGCAGACCGGCCAGAATACCAACCAAGATGATCATCGAGATCCCGTTACCGATGCCACGCTCGGTAATCTGCTCACCAAGCCACATCAGGAACAATGTGCCCGTGGTCATGGTGATCGTCGCAGGCAGCAACCAGCTAAACAAACCGGGGCTGACCACCATCCCGCCGTTCTGCAAAGTCACTGCAGCGGCAAAAGACTGAAACAACCCGAGGATGACCGTTCCATAACGCGTCAGCTGGGTCATTTTGCGCTTACCGGATTCGCCTTCCTTGCGGTATTCCATCAGCTGCGGCACAACCATCGCCATCATCTGGATGATGATCGAGGCCGAGATGTAGGGCATCACACCCATCGCAAAGATGGACAGCCGTGACAGCGCACCACCGGAAAACATGTTCACGATCCCGAGGATCGTATTGGACTGATCGGTAAAGAAGCGGGCGACCTGGGCCGGGTCAATGCCCGGCACAGGGATGAAGGTGCCCACGCGGTAGACAACCAGCGCGCCGATCAGGAACAGCAAGCGGCTGCGAATCTCGCCAAAGCGAGTCGCATCCCCGAGGGCTGCTGCCGGATTCATGACGGACGGATTGGCCAACTAACTTCTACCTTAATCCTGCTTCGCAGCGAGCACTTCGACGGTGCCGCCGGCCTTGGCAATCGCCTCAGCCGCGCCCTTCGTCACGCCGATGCCACGCAGGGCAACGGGGTGCTTCAGCTCGCCCGAGAGAACAACCTTGGCCTGGGTCGCGAAGATCGGAACAATGCCGGCTGCCTTCAGCACCGCAAGGTCAATCACCGCAGCATCGATGCCGTTCAATTCGCTCAAACGCACTTCTGCACGCGAGAACTTCATGGCGGACCGGAAACCCACCTTAGGAAGACGACGCTGAAGCGGCATCTGGCCGCCTTCGAAGCCAACCTTGTGGTAGCCGCCCTTACGCGCGCGCTGGCCCTTGACGCCACGACCAGAAGTCTTGCCCTGTCCGGCAGAAGCGCCGCGACCGACACGACGATGTTCGCGCTTTGAGCCAGCTGCAGGCTTAATGGTGTTCAGTCTCATCACTTGGCCTCTTCGACTTTCAGCAGATGCGTGGCCGCGTTGATCATGCCGCGATTTTCGGCAGTATCAGCAACCAACACAGTGTGGTGCCGGCGACGCAGGCCAAGCCCACGCACCGAGGAAGCAATATTACGAAGCTGGCCGTGAATGCTCTTCATGAGCGTCACGCTGAGCATCGCCGTTCCGTTCGAATTGGTTGCCATGTGCATTAACCCAGGATGTCGTCAAGGCTCTTGCCGCGCTTCGCTGCGATATTCGCAGGCGAACGCATGGCACCAAGCGCTTTGATAGTGGCACGCACCACGTTGATCGGATTTCGCGAACCGTAGCTCTTTGCGAGCACGTTACGAACACCGACGCATTCCAGCACCGCGCGCATACCGCCACCGGCAATAACGCCAGTACCGCCCGACGCAGGCTGCATCAGCACGCGCGTAGCGCCGTGTGTGCCGCGAACGGAGTAATGCAACGTGTCGTGCTTCAAGCTGACCTGCACCAGGTTCTTGCGAGCCTGTGCCATGGCCTTGGAAATTGCGACAGGGACCTCGCGGGCCTTGCCGAAACCAAAACCAACCCGGCCGGCGCCGTCGCCAACCACGGTCAGCGCCGTGAAACCGAACTGGCGGCCGCCCTTCACTGTCTTTGCGGTGCGGTTAACCGCCACCAACTTCTCAGTGAACTCGTCCGCGCTCTGATTTTTCTCGACTCTTGCCATCTGCTGATCCGCCTGGTTAGAACTCGAGACCGGCTTCACGGGCCGCATCGGCCAGCGCCTTCACGCGCCCGTGATAGCGGAACCCCGAACGGTCGAAAGCCACTTTGCTGATGCCAGCCGCTTTGGCGCGCTCGGCAATCGCCTTGCCCACCGCCTTCGCAGCATCGACGTTGCCGGTACCCTTAAGGTCCTTGGCAACCGACTCCTGCACGGTGGACGCTGCAACGAGCACGTTCGCACCCTGCGGGTCAAAAACCTGCGCGTAAATGTGGCGCGGAGTCCGATGAACCGTCAGGCGCGCAACATCCAATTCCTGGATGTGCCGCCGGGTCTTCACCGCGCGCCTGCTGCGACGTTCTTTCGTGGAAATAGTCATTATCGCATCACCTCGCGCTACTTCTTCTTGCCTTCCTTAAGGACAATCTTCTCGTCGGAATACTTCACACCCTTGCCCTTATAGGGCTCCGGCGGACGTATGCTGCGGATCTCCGCAGCCACCTGTCCAACGCGCTGACGGTCGATGCCCTTCACCAGAACTTCAGTCTGGGTCGGCGCCTCGATCGTGATTCCCTCAGGAATATCGAAGACCACTGCGTGCGAGAAGCCCAAGGTAAGGTTAAGCACCTTGCCCTGAACCGCGGCACGAAATCCGACACCCACCAGCTCGAGCTTCTTCTCGTAACCGGTGGTTACGCCCGTGACCACATTGGCCAGGTGGGCGCGGGTGGAGCCCGCAAGGGCCGCCACACCGTCGCCATCGGTGTAACTCACCGACAGCTGTTTATTCTCTTCGACAACCGACACGCCCTTGCTGACGGCAATGCTGAGCGAACCCTTGGCGCCTTTAATGGTTACCAGGGTCGGCGTGACGGTTGCAGTCACACCCTGCGGCAGGGGAACCGGTCTTTTGGCTACGCGCGACATGTCTTGAACCCTTGAATCGCTTCGGGACCGTTAGGCCACGATGCAGAGAACTTCGCCGCCCTGGCCGATTGCTCGGGCCTGACGGTCGGTCATCACGCCCCGGGGCGTGGAAACGATGACCGTTCCCATGCCGCCAAGGACCTTGGGCAGTTCATCCTGGCCGCGATATACGCGCAGCCCAGGACGGCTAACCCTTTCCAGGCGATCGATAACCGGTCGCCCTTCAAAGTATTTAAGGTCGATTGTCAAACGCGGCTTGCCATCTTCGGCAACGACGCGGAAATCAGCGACATAACCTTCGTCCTTAAGGACTCGGGCGATTGCCGTCTTGATCTTCGACGAATCGAGGCTAACCTGCGTCTTGCCGGCACTCTGCCCATTGCGAATACGGGTCAGGAGATCGGCGACAGGATCACTCATGCTCATCTTGCAGGGCCTCCTACCAGCTCGCCTTAACGAGACCGGGGATCTCACCGCGAAAGGCAACTTCGCGGATCTTGGTACGTGCCAAACCAAACTTGCGGTATACACCGCGCGAACGACCGGTCAACTGGCAGCGATTGCGAATGCGACTCGGGCTCGCATCACGCGGCTGCGACTGAAGCTTTACCTGAGCTGCAACGCGTTCCTCGGGCGAGGTCTTGGGGCTGCGAATCAGCTCCTTGAGCTCCGCACGCTTTACTGCGTACTTCTGCACCGTACGTGCACGGCGCTTCTCGCGCTCGACCATGTTTGTCTTGGCCATGCCGTCTGTCCTCGTTGCCCGTTCTATACTTGGCGGGTAATTACTTGCGGAACGGGAAGCTAAAGGCTTCCAGCAACGCGCGACCCTGTTCGTTATTCACGGCAGAAGTCGTAATGGTGATATCCATTCCACGCAATTGGTCAATTGCGTCGTACTGGATCTCAGGGAAAATAATCTGCTCTTTGATGCCCAGGGTGTAGTTGCCACGACCATCGAAGGCCCTGGCAGACACACCGCGGAAATCGCGGATGCGGGGAATCGCCACACTGATGAGACGATCAAGAAACTCGTACATCCGCTCACCGCGCAAGGTGACCTTGCAACCGATGGGGAGGCCTTCACGCAGCTTGAAAGCAGCGATCGCCTTCTTCGACTTCGTGATCAGGGGCTTCTGACCCGTGATTTTCGCCATGTCCGCTGCGGCAGCATCGACAACCTTGCGGTCGGCAACAGCCTCGCCCACGCCCATGTTTACCGTGATCTTGGTGATCCGCGGAACCTGCATCGGGTTGGCCAACTCAAGATCCTTGCGGAGCTTGGGGACAACCGTCTCGCGGTAGTATTCCTGTAGTCTGCTCATATTCGCCCTACCGATACTTATACGTCGAGCACTTCGTCGTTCGACTTGAAGAAGCGGACCTTCTTGCCGTCGGCGAGCGTCTTGAAACCAACGCGGTCACCCTTGCCGGTGGCTGCGTTCCAGATCGCGACCTTTGCAGAATCCAGAGGCATTTCCTTTTCGAGGATGCCGCCCTGGATATTGCGCTGAGGGTTCGGACGCTGGTGCTTCTTGGCGAGGTTGATACCCTCGACAACAACATGACCGTCTGCCAGGACCTGAACAACAGCGCCCTTGCGCCCCTTGTCTCGGCCCGACAACACAACAACCTGATCGCCTTTGCGGAGTCTCTTCATGACCTGAACCTCAGAGGACCTCTGGCGCCAGAGAGATGATCTTCATGAACCGCACAGTGCGCAGCTCACGAGTCACCGGTCCGAAAATACGGGTACCGATCGGCTCGAGCTTCTGGTTCAGAAGAACGGCCGCATTTCCATCGAAGCGGATCAGTGAGCCGTCCGGACGACGCACGCCAAAAGCGGTACGCACGACAACGGCGTCATACACCTCGCCCTTCTTGACCTTGCCGCGCGGAATCGCATCCTTGACGCTGACTTTAATCACATCCCCAACGCTGGCGTACCGGCGATGGGAACCGCCCAAAACCTTGATACACATCAGGGTCTTGGCACCGCTATTGTCAGCGGCGTTCAGCAACGTTTGCATCTGAATCATTTGGCAACAGCCTCGAAATGCATCAAACCGAGGTGCCGCGCTCGACGACTGAAACCAGTCGCCAGGACTTGCGGCGGGACATCGGACGGCACGGCGAAATCAACACCGTGTCACCCTCTTTCGCTTCACCCGACTCATCGTGGGCCAGCAGACGCGTCGTACGACGCATGTACTTGCCATACATCGGGTGCTTCACAACCCGAGTAATCTCCACGGCGATGGTCTTCGCAGTCTTGCTGCTAACGACCTTGGCGGTGAGCGTACGCTGCGACTTCTCGCCAACAGCCTGTTCTACCGGCGCATTCATGCCTTATCTCCCGCAGCGGCAGCCTTGAGCTCACGCTGAATGGTTTTCAAGCGAGCGATGCTACGGCGAACCTTTGAAAACTGGTCAGGCTTGATCGTCTGGCCGGTCGCACGCTGAAGGCGCAGTGCAAACTGCTCCTTGCGCAGACCCAACAGCTCTGCCTCCAGATCCTTCGCGGATTTCCCGCGGAGTTCACTCGCATTCATCAGCGCACCTGCCGCTTCACGAACATTGTCGACACCGAGAGCTTGGCACCGGCCAGGCGGAATGCCTCGCGAGCCTGCTCTTCCGTGACACCTTCAATCTCAAACAGGATCTTGCCGGGCTGAATCTTGGCGATCCAATACTCGACATTACCCTTGCCGCTGCCCATTCGGACTTCAAGCGGCTTCTTCGAAACCGGCACGTCCGGGAACACGCGGACCCAGATCTGCCCACCACGCTTCACGGCGCGAGCCATGGCACGGCGAGCCGCCTCGATCTCACGCGCCGTCATGCGCGCACGTTCTGTTGCCTTCAGGCCAAATTCGCCAAAGGCAACACTACTTCCGCGATGAGCCAGGCCGGCGTTACGGCCCTTGAATTGCTTGCGGTACTTGGTTCGCTTCGGTTGCAGCATCTTCTAAACCTCAGGCCGTCGCCGGCTGCTCAGCCGCCGCCTGCTCTACAGACTCTGCAGGAGCATCCGGAGCCTTATCGAAGACTTCACCCTTGAAGATCCAGACCTTGATACCGATGATGCCGTAGGTCGTACGTGCCTCCGCGGTCGCATAGTCGATGTCTGCACGGAAGGTATGCAGCGGGATGCGGCCCTCGCGGGTCTGCTCCGTACGCGCAATCTCCGACCCGTTCAAACGACCCGACAGCCGAATCTTCACCCCGAGCGCGCCACTGCGCATCGTGCTCATCACGGCGCGCTTCATCGCACGACGGAACATCACACGCTTCTCGATCTGCTGGGCAATGCCCTCGGCAACCAGCTGCGACTCGAGCTCAGGCTTGCGGATCTCGGCAACGTTGATGCGAACATCACCGACCGACATCCCAAGCAACCGGCCCGTCTCGGAGCGCAGCTTCTCGATGTCCTCGCCTTTCTTGCCGATCACAATGCCCGGACGAGCCGTGTGCACCGTAATGTTGACCTTGCGAGCAGCACGTTCAATGACTATGCGGCTGACAGAGGCCTCGGACAGCCTCTTCTTGAGAAACTCACGAACCCGAAAATCCATAAGGATCTGGGCCGGATACTGCTTCTTGCCGGCGTACCACTTCGACACCCAATCACGGGTAATGCCGAGGCGTATGCCGAGCGGATTGACCTTCTGGCCCATTCGCTATTCCTTCCTGCCGTCGCTAACGTGGACAGTAATGTGGCTCGACCGCTTTACAATGCGGTTTCCGCGACCCTTGGCGCGCGCAGCAAAGCGCTTCTGCTGCGGGGCCTCGTCGACCTCGATGCGCGAAATCTTAAGCTCATCGATGTCAGCACCGTGGTTATGCTCGGCGTTGGCCACCGCAGACTCCAGTGCCTTCAGCACCAGGGCGGCACCCTTCTTCGGCATGAACTTCAGCGTCGACAAAGCGAGCCCGACGTTCTGGCCACGCACCACATCAGCAACAAGCCGACACTTCTGCGGTGAGATATGCGCGTAGCGAAATTTTGCGAATACTTGCATAGGTTTAGTCCGACGACGAGACCTTCTTGTCGCCCGAGTGCCCCTTAAAGGTGCGCGTGGGCGAAAACTCTCCGAGCTTGTGACCTACCATGTTTTCGGTCACGAGCACCGGCACGTGCTGCTTGCCGTTATGCACAGCAAGGGTCAACCCGACCATCTCAGGAAGAACCATCGAACGGCGCGACCAGGTCTTGATCGGCTTGCGATCATTGCGGCCGGCAGCGGCCTCCACCTTCTTCATGAGGTGAAGATCCACAAAGGGGCCTTTTTTCAGCGAGCGTGGCACTGCTTATTTCCTCCGCTGAACGATCATGCTGTTGGTGCGCTTGTTACGACGGGTCTTCTTACCCTTCGTCTGCCAGCCCCAAGGCGAAACAGGATGCGGGTTACCCTGGCCAGGCTTACCCTCACCACCGCCGTGCGGATGGTCGACAGGGTTCATGGCCACACCGCGCACCGTAGGACGAACACCGCGCCAGCGCTTCGCGCCGGCCTTGCCATAAACGCGGAGACTGTGCTCCTCGTTGCTGACTTCACCCAGCGTCGCGCGGCAATCGATATGAACCTTACGCGTCTCACCCGACTTCAGCCGGATGAAGGCATACACACCCTCGCGGGATGCAAACTGGACTGAAGCGCCGGCGCTGCGGGCAATCTGCCCACCCTTGCCAGGCTTCATCTCGACGTTATGGACCGTCGAACCAACCGGAATGTGGCGCAGCGCCATGGCATTGCCGGACTTGATCGGCGAGTCTGAACCATTGCGAACTTCGTCATCCACCTTCAGGCCCTTGGGCGCGATGATGTAGCGACGTTCGCCATCCATGTACTTGATGAGCGCAATGTGCGCAGTACGGTTCGGATCGTACTCAAGTGTCTCGACAATGCCGACGATGCCGTCTTTGTCACGCTTGAAGTCGATGATTCGATACTTCTGGCGAGAACCACCACCCACATGCCGCGTCGTAATGCGACCGGAGTGATTACGGGCACCCGTCTTGTTCTGATGAACAGTCAGGGGCGCGTACGGATCACCCTTGTGGAGGTGTGAGCGGTCTACGCGGACAACAAATCGCGCGCCGGGCGATGTTGGTTTGAGCTTGATCAGTGCCATGTTCGGTTACCTGAATAGGGTAGCGCTTAGCGCTTGCCCTGGTTCCTGCTCTGGGCCTCGTAATCAATCGCCTGACCCTTGGCCAGACTTACGTAAGCCTTCTTCCAATCCTGCGTGCGACCATTCGTCTTGCCAAAGCGGCGGGTCTTACCCGGCTCGTTGACAACCTGAACACCCGACACCTTGACGTCGAACATCAGCTCGACAGCCTGCTTGATTTCCGTCTTGTCGGCATCCCGACGCACGCGGAACGCGTACTGATTGTTGTTCGCCATGGCCAGAGAGGTCTTCTCCGTCACATGCGGCGCAACCAGAACAGTCGTCAGACGTTCAATGCTCATTGCAGGCGCTCCTCAAGCATCTTCACGGCGCCAACGGTGATCAACACCTTGTCGTGCGCAGCAAGCGCAACAGGGTTAATCGACGCGGCAGTCAGCACATCCACGAACGGCAGGTTACGAGCCGCCAGGAAAAGCTTGTCGTCCTGAGCCTCGACAACGATCAACACGTTGTCCAGAGCCAGCTGCTTGAGCTTCTCAACCAGCAACTTCGTCTTGGCTTCTGGAAGCGAAAGCTCCGAAGCAACAACCAGACGATCGGTACGCACCAACTGACCCAGCATCGAACGAATGCCGGCGCGGTACATCTTGCGGTTGACCTTCTGCGTGAAGTCACGCGGACGGGCAGCAAAGGCACGACCACCACCGACCCAGATCGGGCTACGAATGGAACCGGCGCGAGCCGAACCCGTACCCTTCTGGTTCCACGGCTTCTTGCCGCCGCCACGCACTTCTGCACGGCTCTTCTGGCGCTTGGTGCCCGACCGACCGCCGGCCATATAGGCCGTAACAATCTGGTGGACCAGCGTCTCGTTGTAAGCGGCGCCGAAGTTCTCGTCAGAGACGTTCAGCTCGGCACCGTCATTCGCTACTTTAAGCTTCATAGGACGGCCTTACTTCTTCTTTCCGTCCGACTTCTTGGCATCCTGCTTCTTGCTAGGCGCAATACGATTGCGCTTGGCGAGGCGAGCGGCCTTGACAGACGGACGAACGATGACTTCACCACCCTCTGAACCCGGCACAGCACCACTGATCAACAGCAGGTTGCGCGCAGCATCTATCTCGATGATGCGAAGGTTCTCGGTGGTCCGGCGCACGGCACCCATGTGACCCGACATGCGCTTACCAATGAACACACGACCAGGCGTCTGACGCTGACCGATCGAACCCGGCGCGCGATGCGTGACCGAGTGACCGTGCGAGGCCGGACCACCACCGAAGTTGTGACGCTTCATGGTGCCCGCGAAGCCCTTACCGATCGTCGTGCCCGTGACATCGACGAGCTGGCCAGCGGCAAAGATGCCGGCGGAAAACTCGGCGCCCGGCTGGACGTCAGCAGCTTCGTCGCCCACGAGGCGAAACTCAACCAGCGACTTACCAGGCGCAACGCCCGACTTGGCGTAGTGACCGGCAACTGCCTTTGACAGCAACTGCGGACGGCGACTGCCGTAAGTAACCTGCACAGCCCGGTAGCCATCAGCTTCCTGGCTCTTGACCTGGGTGACGCGGTTAACCAGAACCTGAACGACCGTGACAGGCACAGATTCGCCGGCTTCCGTAAACACTCGCGTCATGCCGCATTTGCGGCCGACAAGACCAATAGTCATCTCGCATTCCTCTGTTCGACACAGCCAACCAAGCGCACAGCTGCGCCGGCAGCATGTTGGCAGATACGGGAAGGTGGACCGAAGGAAAACAACACAGCCCCAATGAGGCCGCGATGCTTTCGAGTGGTCTTGACCCAGAGTTCGCTAGAACCCGGAGAGTCAACCTCGCCCGAATCCGCATTCGAAAACGCGGGCCGCTAGTTATCAGCTGGCGGCTATAAAGGGTCGTGCATTGTATGAAGACACACGACCCATTGCAACTAGTTTCTTAAAATAAAAACTAGTTCAGCTTGATCTGGACATCCACACCGGCCGGAAGCTCGAGCTTCATCAGCGCATCGACAGTCTTGTCGGTGGGATTGAGGATGTCCATCAGACGCTTGTGCGTACGGATCTCGAACTGGTCGCGCGCATCCTTGTCGCCGTGAGGCGAAACCAGGACGGTGAAACGCTCCATCTTGATCGGCAGCGGCACAGGGCCCTTTACCGTGGCGCCCGTGCGCTTGGCGGTTTCTACGATCTCACGGGCCGAGTTGTCGATCAAACGATGATCGAACGCCTTGAGACGAATGCGGATGTTCTGGTTAGCCATGTTCCGTACTGCCTTACTTCAGGATCTTCGACACGACGCCGGCGCCGACCGTGCGACCACCCTCGCGGATGGCAAAACGCAGGCCTTCGTCCATCGCGATGGGGGCGATCAGCTCGACCGTCATCTTGATGTTGTCGCCCGGCATCACCATCTCGGCGCCG
>CANGFJ010000012.1 GCA_947453065.1 Pseudomonadota bacterium | reverse complement strand
GGATGCGCGACGCATCGACGACCTAGCGCGCCAGGGCTTTGTGCCCGCCAGCGATCGCGAGAAGGCTGCGCTGGCGGCCGACGGGCGACGGCGCGAACAGGAAGCCGCCGCCTTCGAGGCCGACGCGGCCCTGCATGAGCTGCAGCAGGCGCGCGCCGCGGCCAGCCTGCTGGACGCCAACCAGGCCGACGCCCCGCCTGCGGCTGCGCAGTGGCCCATTCGTTCGCCGGTGTCGGGCAACGTGCTCCGGCTGCAGCAGGAAAGTGCCGGCCCGGTGGCACTGGGCGCGACCTTGCTGGAGATCGGCGATGTGTCGCGGCTGGAGGCTGTGATTGATGTGCTGTCGGAAGACGCCACCGGCATCCGGCCAGGCGCCCTCGTCAGCCTGGCCGCCGGTGGCACGGTCGACTTCACGGGCCGCGTGAACCGCATCGAACCGGCCGCGCGCACGCGCGTGTCAGCGCTGGGCGTGGAGGAACAACGCGTCAACGTCATCGTTGACCTGCAGGCCGATGCCGCCGTGCTGGCCCGGCTGGGCGATGGCTATCGCGTGGATGCGCGCATCGAGGTGGCCCGCCAAAGCGACGCCGTGCAGGTGCCCACGGCCGCGCTGTTCCGCCAGGACGGCAGCTGGAGTGTGTATCGCGTGGTGAAGCAGCGGGCGCGGCTCACGCCGGTGCGCATCAGCCTGCGCAATGCCGACACGGCCGTGGTGGAGTCCGGGCTGTCCCCGGGGGACCGCGTCGTGGCCTATCCCGGGGACGCCGTCAGCGACGGCCGACGGCTGACAGAGTGAGCTATTCGCGGAAGAGGATCTCCGGCGAGGCATCGCGGATGTCGTTGCAGCCGGTGAGCGCCAGGCTGACCTGCAGCTCGCGGGCCATGATCTCCAGCGCCGAGGTGACGCCGGCACGGCCGTTGGCGCCCAGGCCATAGAGGAAGGCGCGACCGGTGAGCACGGCGTTGGCACCCAGCGCCACGGCCTTGAGGATGTCCTGGCCGGAGCGGATGCCGCTGTCGAACAGCACTTCGCTGCGGCCGGCCACGGCGTCCACGACGCGCGGCAACGCGGCGATGGTCGACGGCGCGCCATCGAGCTGGCGACCGCCGTGGTTGCTGACCACGATGCCATCGGCGCCCAGGGCGACCGCGCGTTTGGCATCTTCGGCATCGAGAATGCCCTTGATGACCAGCTTGCCCTTCCAGCGGCGGCGGATCTCCTCGAAGTCCTTCCAGGTCACCGACGCATCGAACTGCGTGGAGATCCACTGCGAGAGCGTGGCCACGCCAGTGTGCGGCATGGCGGCGGCGAGGTTACCGAAGGTCTTGCGCTTGCCCATCATCACGCCAAAGGCCCAGGCCGGCTTGGTGGCGATGTCCAGCGCGTTGCGCAGCGTCAGGCGCGGCGGCACGGCCAGGCCGTTCTTCGCGTCGCGACGGCGCAGGCCCGAGACCGGGATGTCGACGGTGAGCACCAGTACCGGGCAGCCAGCAGCTTCGGCGCGGTCCATGAGCGCAGCCGTGTAGCCGCGGTCTTTCATGACATAGAGCTGGAACCAGAACGGCGCGGTGGTGGCCGCGCGCACGTCCTCGATCGAACACACCGACACGGTGCTCAGGCAGAACGGCACGCCGAAGGCCTCGGCAGCCTGCGCGGCCAGGATCTCGCCGTCCCGGTGCACCAGGCCCGTGAGGCCGGTGGGTGCGATGGCCAGCGGCATGCTGGCCGGGACGCCCAGGATGTCCTTGCGCATCGACTGGCTGGCCACGTCCAGCAGCACGCGCTGGCGGAAGCGCAGGGCCTGCAGGTCGCTGACGTTGCGGCCAAAGGTCAGCTCGTCATAGGAGCCATGGTCGACGTACTGGAAAATGGATCGCGGCACGCGCTTGCGGGCCAGTTCGCGCAGGTCGGCAATGCTGTTGTTGACTCGCACCCGTGAAACCCCTCGTATCGATCAGCCGGAATGAGGGGACGCATCATACCGGCTAATACCCGCGGTCGCGTCGGACCCAGCCGGTGACGCTTTGCACGTCCCGGCCCTGCGCCAGCTGCCGGATGCGCTGGGCGATCTGGGTGGCCGCCGGGCCGATCACCGTGTAGGCCGCCGCGTGCGGCGTAAGGTGCACGCGCGGGTGCCGCCAGAACGGGTGGTCGGCAGGCAGCGGCTCGGTGGCAAACACGTCCAGCTGCGCGGCCGCCAGTTGGCCGCTGTCCAGCGCAGCCAGCAAGGCAGCTTCATCGATCAGGGCGCCCCGCGCCACGTTGATCAGGCAGGCCCCCGGCGGCAGCCAGGCCAGACGCTGCGCGGTGAACAGGCCGCGGGTCTGCGCGGTGAGCGGCGCCAGCAGGATCAGCACGCGGCTGCGGCGCAGGAAGGCCTCCAGGGTCACGACCCCGGACGCCAGCAGCGAGCGCGAACAGCCCTGCACCGGGAACCCGAGCTGCTCGAAGCGACGTACCACCACCTGACCCAGCGCCCCCAGGCCAAAGACGCCGATGGACCAGTCGGCGCGCTGTTGCAGCGGCAGCTCGCGCCACTGGCCTTGCGCCTGCTGTCGCGCATAGTCCGCGCCGCGGGTGAACCAGCCCAGTACCGCCGCAGAACAGTAGTCGGCCATCTGCTCGCCCATGCCGGCGTCCTCGATGCGCAGCAGGGGCAGCTGGGGCGGCACTTCGGGGCTGGACAGCAGGTCATCCACGCCGGCGCCGGCACAGAAGAAGGCCTTCAGCGCAGGCTGGGTGGCGAACAGCGCGGCCGGCACGGCCCAGCCCACCGCGTAGTCGGCCGGCGCACTGTCGGGCTGCCAGGCCTCGACCGAGGCTTCGGGCAAGGCGGTGCAGAGCGCCGCCTGCCAGGCCTGCTCGGTGTCGCGGTCCGGGTGCGCAACCAGCAGACGCAGCGGCGGCATCACCGTTCAGTCCGACACAGGCATCGTGAACTCGGCGCCCTTGCCCTGGCTGTCGGGCCAGCGCTGCATGATGCTCTTGTAGCGCGTGTAGAAGCGCAGGCCTTCCTCGCCATAGGCATGCGTGTCGCCCAGCAGCGAGCGCTTCCAGCCGCCAAAGGAGTGCCAGGCCATGGGCACCGGGATGGGCACGTTGATGCCCACCATGCCCACCTGCACGCTGCGACCAAAGGTGCGCGCCGTGTTGCCATCGGCGGTGTAGCAGGCCGCGCCGTTGCTGAAGGGATGCGCGTTGATCAGGTTCACGGCCGAGGCGAAGTCGGGCACGCGCACCACGCAGAGCACGGGCCCGAAGATTTCTTCGCGGTAGATCGTGTGCTGCGGACTGACGTGATCGAACAGGCTGCCGCCGGTAAAGAAACCGGCCGGCCGGTCGGGCACTGCGTAGCCGCGGCCATCCACGACAAGCTTTGCGCCCTCAGCCACGCCGGTGGCGACATAGCCTTCGACACGCGCGCGGTGGGCAGCGGTCACCAGCGGCCCCATCTCGATGCCGGGCTGCATGCCATCACCGATCTTCAGGCTGCGCACGCGCGCGGCCAGCTGCGCCACGAGCGCATCGCCACTGCCGCCCACCGCCACCGCCACGGATATCGCCATGCAGCGTTCCCCGGCCGAGCCATAGCCGGCACCAATCAGCGCATCGACCGCCTGGCCCAGGTCCGCGTCGGGCATGACCACGAGGTGGTTCTTGGCCCCGCCCAGCGCCTGCACGCGCTTGCCCTGCGCCGCGCCGGTGGCATAGATCGTCTCGGCAATCGGGGTCGAGCCGACAAAAGACACCGCCTGCACCTGCGGGTGGGCCAGCAGCGTCTCGACCGCGAGCCGGTCGCCCTGCACGACGTTGAACACGCCGTCCGGCAGGCCGGCCTCGCGCAGCAGTGCGGCCATGCGCAACGACGGGGACGGGTCTTTCTCGGAGGGCTTGAGCACGAAGCAGTTGCCCGCCGCGAGCGCGAGCGGAAACATCCACAGCGGCACCATGACGGGGAAGTTGAACGGCGTGATGCCCACCGCCACGCCCAGGGGCTGGCGCAGGCTCCAGTTGTCGATGCCACCGCCGATGTTGTCGGAGTGACTGCCACTGAGCAGGTGCGGCACGCCGCAGGCGAACTCCACCACTTCGATGCCACGCGTGACTTCACCGCGCGCATCGTCGAGTGTCTTGCCGTGTTCGCGCGTGATGTCCGCGGCCAGCGCGTCCCGATGGGCTTCGAGCAGTTCTTTGAAGCGGAACAGGATGCGGGCGCGCCGCAGCGGGGCCGTCTGCGACCAGCCCGCAAACGCAGCGGTCGCCGCGGCGACCGCGGCATTCACCTCTGCTACGTCGGCCAGCGCGACACGGGCCTCGATGCCCCCGGTGGCCGGATTGAACACTTCGCCCCAGCGGCCGGACTGGCCAGGTTGCAGGCGGCCCGCGATGTAATGGTCGATGTCACGCATGAGGGTCTCCATGGGCGTTGGCCCGCTGGCATCAGAAATCTTCGAGCTGCTGGTAGCCCGGGTCGCCGTAGGGCACCAACTGCAGGGCCTGCCCGGAACGGCACAGCGCCACCCGGCCGGCCAGTGCTTCGCGCTGCGAGAGCGCCAACACACCGGCTGCAAACTGCTGCGGCGTGGTCACCGTGGCCGGTATACCGCGCGCTTGGCGCTCGGCGGCCGGTAGCCGTTCCAGCCAGGCCAGTCGGTACTCGGTGGCGATCCAGTCGGGCACGATGCAATTGACGCGGATGCCATGGCTGGCCTGCAGGCTGCCCATCGCGGCCGTGAACCGCAGGATACCCGCCTTGGCCGCGCCATAGGCCGGCTGGTCCGCGGCACCAAAGCCCAGGCCGGCATCGGCGGCAACATTGACGATGGACCCGCCGCGGTCTTTCAGTGCCTCGATGGCGTGCCGCGTGACCAGCAAGGTGCCCATCAGGTTGGTGCTGACGATGCGCTGCCAATGGTCGAGCGGGTCGTCATCGAGGCAGGGCCCGGCGTTGTTCACGACGTAATGCAGGCCACCGAACTCCCGCACCGCGCGCCCGATCAGCGTGGCCACCTGGTCCTCGCTGGCCACGTCGCAGCGATGCGCCAGCGCCTGCCCGCCCCGGTCGCGGATCTGCGCGGCCACGCTGCCAGCCAGGGTGAAGTCGATGTCGGACACCACAACACGCACGCCCTCGGCGGCATAGGCGTGGGCGATGGCAGCGCCAGCGCCGGAGCCGCTGCCGGTGATGAGCGCCACGCGGCGATCCGGACGGCGGTAGGAAGACAGCTCAGACATGCGTAGGCAGGGCCTCGACGAGGGCGCGGACCAGGGCCTGCACCGAATAGGGTTTGGTGAGCAGCAGTGTACCGGCCAGATCGGGCACCTGGCCGGCATAGCCGCTGGTCAGCACGACGGGCAGGGACGGGAAATCGCGCGCCAGCCGGGTGGCCAGCTCCACGCCATTGACGGCGCCGGGCATGACCACATCGGAGAACACCACGTCAAAGCGTGCCCCACCCTGCAGCAGGGCCAGGGCCTCGTCGCCCGTGCGCGCATGGACCACCGTGAATCCGGCGGCGGCCAGCGCCGAGGTCACCACTTCGGAAATCATGACATCGTCTTCGACCATGAGCAGCCGGCAAGGCCCGCGCAGGGCCACCGTCTCGCCCGGCCCATCTTCCGGGGCCGGCTGGCGCGTGGACCAGGGCAGGCGCAGCGTAATGGTGGTGCCGGCGCCTTCGATACTGCGCGCGGCGACGGACCCACCGGACTGTTCCGCGAAGGTACGCACCTGCGAGAGGCCCAGGCCGGTGCCGCGGCCCACAGCCTTGGTGGTGAAGAACGGCTCGAAGATCTGGCCCAGTAGCTCAGCGGAAATGCCCGTACCTGTGTCGGACACCTCGAGCACCACCTGATCGTAATTGCCCACCGTGTCATTGAAGGCCCGGATGGTGAGGATGCCGCCGTGTTCCATCGCATCGCGTGCGTTGAAGACGAGGTTGAGCAGGGCCACTTCCAGCTGGCTGGCATCGGTATCCATTGCCCACAGATCAGGCGCGATCTCCGAGTGCAACTGGATATTCGGCGGCAGGGCGCGCGTCAGCAGCGCCTCCATGGACAGCAGGTGGTTGCGGAAATCCAGCGGCTGGCGCGACATCGAGACATGGCGGCCAAACAGCAGCAGCTGCTGCACGAGCCGGGAACCGCGGTTGACGGCCCGCTTACCGGCATCGATCAAGGGCTTTGCCTTGGCGTCGTGAACCATCAAGTCCAGCACATGCAGACCGGTGGACAGCGTTTGCAGCAGGTTGTTGAAGTCATGGGCGATGCCACCGGTCAGGCGCCCAATGGCTTCCAGCTTCTGGCTCTGTACCAGCCTGGCCTGGGTGGTCTCGGTGGCCGACACGGCGTCGGCGACACGCTGTTGCATCGCGAAGTTAGACGCGCTGATGCGTTCGCTGGCGCGAACCAGCGCATCACCGACTTGCTGGAGCTCGAAGATCCGTGTGGCAGGCAGGCTGACCACGCGACCGGCTTCCAGGTCGGTTGCTGCGGCCTGCAGCGCCTCGATGGGTGCGGCGGCCCTTCGCCCGACCCAGAGCGCGAGGCCGCCGCCCAGCAAGAGCAGCAGGACTGCGCCGCCCGAGGCCTGGATGACGGATTTGGTGCGCCCGCTGAAGTACAGGTCCTGTGGCACGGAAATCAGGAAGTTCAGGCCTAACTGCGGGGACCTGTTGAAGAACACCATGGACGGGATGCCGTCGAGGCTCTCGGCAAACAGCGCCCCATCCTCCGCGCTCCTCAGCCGCTCGTTGAAGGGCGATATGCGTTTGATGCCGACCCAGCGCTGCGGGTCAGGTCGTCGCGCCAGCACCGTGCCGTGCTGGTTCACGATCGACACGCCCCAGGTCTGGGGGAGGTCCTGTTCGTCGATGATCCGCTGGAACTCTGCCGGCCGGATGGCCAGGGCCACGTTGTAGAGATGACCGTTGACCGTCAGCGGCACGCTGAGGACCGACAGGGACTCCTGGGAGACCGTGCCCTGGAACAAGTCGCTGAGGTGGGGGCCTTTCTCGGTGAAACCGGCCGCCTCGATCATCGTGTGCCTGGCGTTGATCCCGCAGTCGGCCAGCAAGGTGTTGACGTACTGGACCTTACGATCGAGCAGCGCGATGTTGCCCAGCTCAGTGACCTGGGCCACCTTGGCCAGCTTGCAGAAACTGGGAAAGTCCAGGTCCTGCGCCTGCGGGGACGCGGCCAGCAGCTGCACGATGGCCACGCGCCGCTCCACTTCGCGATCCAGCACCAGCGACAGCGCACGGGTGGTCTCGCGCAGCCGCGTGTCCAGGACCGACTGCTCGCGGGCCACTGCGGCCGCCACCAACCAGGCGCCCACCCCGATGGCGGGCAACAGGATCAGCAGCGTCAGCAGCACCACCCGCAGGCGCAAGGTCATGGCCGGCCTCACTCAGTCGGCCGTCCGGATCTCGACCGGCGCGATGCCCAGCTCGGCCAGGCCGGGCTCGACCTTGGCGCGATCGCCCACGGCCACCACCACCATTTTTTCGGGCAGCACGTATTGGCGTGCCACCCGCTGCACGTCGGCGGCGCTGACCGCCTGGATGCTGGCCGGCAGGCGGTTGAAGTAATCCAGCGGCAGGCCATAGACGAACAGCTGGGCACTGCTGCCCGTGGCACTGCTGGTCGTATCGAAATCGCCAGGCAGCGAGCGCGAGAATGAATCGCGCGCCAAGGTGAGCTCTTCGCGCGTCACGGGTGCATCGCGGATGGCCCGCAGCTCGTTGAAGATCTCGCGCACGGCCGGCGCCGTGACATCGGTGCGCACGCTGGTGCCCACGACGAAGGGCCCCGGTCCACGGCGGAAGCCGAAGGCGGAGTTGGCGCCATAGGTGTAGCCGTTCTTCTCGCGCAGGTTGAGGTTGATGCGGCTGGAGAACAGGCCGCCCAGCGTGTCGTTGAGCACGCGCAGCGGCACATAGTCCGGCGAGGACCGCGGCACGCCGACCAGTCCCAGGCGCAGCGCGGTCTGCGGCGCGCCCGGCCGATCGACCAGCAGCAGCTTGCCGGACTCGATCTGCGGGGCCGACACCGGGCCTGGGCGCTGCGAGATGCCGGTCCAGGCCCCGAAGTGCCGCTCGGCCAGGGCGCGCAGCTGCGCCTCGGTGAGATCGCCCGAAACGATCAGCGCGGCGTTCTGCGGCAGATAGCCCGCCTTCCAGAACGCCTCGAGATCGGCGCGCGTCATCGCCTTGACCGCCGCCTGCGTGCCCAGCTCCGTATAGCCATACGGGTGCTGCGTGCCATAGAGCGAGAGATTGAAGACCCGCTGCGCCACCGCGTTGGGGTTCTCACGCTGCTGCACGAGCGAGGTCAGACGGCTCGCGCGCACCCGCTCGACCTCTGCGGCGGCAAAGGCCGGGTTGAGCGCCACGTCGGCCAGCAGGCCGAAGGCGGCATCGGCCGTGTGGGTCATCGCATAGAGCGACAGCGCCGAGTAGTCCACCGTCGAGCCGCTGGAGAGCGAGGCGCCCAGCGCCGCGATGTCTTCGGCCAACTGGCCACTGCTGCGCGTGCGCGTGCCCTCGTCGAGCATGTCGGCGGTGAAGGAGGCTAGGCCGGGCTTGTCGGCCGGGTTGCGGTCGCTGCCGGCCAGCACCACGAGGTTGGCCGCGATGACCGGCAGGCGGTGCTGTTCCACCAGCATGACGGTCAGGCCATTGGGCAACACGAAGCGCTTGGGCACAGGCAGCGCCAGCTTGGCGGCACGCGCGGCCTTGGGTCGCACCGCGCGCCAGTCCTTGGCCGTGGCGGCGGGCGCCGCTTCGACGGGGCGTTCGGCGCCGCGGGCCACGTCCTCGATGTGCTTCTCACCCGGCACGCCGTAGAGCACCACGCGCGCCTGCGGGCGCAGGTAGGCGCCGGCAAACGCGCGGATCGAAGCCGGCGTGACGGCCTGGTAGCGCGCGATGTCCTGCGGCAGGAAGCCCGGGTCCTTGAGGTAGTGCGTGTAGTTGTTGAGGCGGTCGGCGACGCCAGCCGTGGTCTCCAGGCCATGCACGATGCCGGTGAGCGTGCCATTGCGCACGCGGTCGACCTCGGCTTGCGTGGGGCCCTGCTCGCGCAGCAGCGCCAGCTCCGCATCGATGGCCTGCTCCAGCTGCTCGGGCTTCACGCCCGGACGGGCAGTGGCTTCGATGCCGAAGATCGAACCCAGCTGCAGCGACTCCTGCGAGGCGGAGACGTCCTGCGCGATCTGCAGCTCATAGACCAGCTTGCGGTACAGGCGGCTGGCCTTGCCACCGCCCAGGATCGCGGCCATGAGATCTGCGTCGGCATCGCCGGGCTGGTAGATCGCCGGCGTGAACCACGACAGGTAGACGCGCGGCAGTTCGACGCGGTCGGTGACGACCAGGCGACGCTCGGCCGTGATCGGCGGCGTCTGCACGTCGATGGCCGGCACGGTGGGCCCTGCGGCGATAGAGCCGAAGTACTTCTCGATGAGTGCCTTGACCTCGGCCTTGTTGATGTCGCCCACGATGGCGATGCTGGCGTTGCTGGGCGTGTAGTACTGCTTGAAGAACTCACGCACGTCGGCCAGTCGCACCGACTCGATGTCGGCATGCGAACCCATGACCGAGGCGTAGTACGGATGGCCCTGCGGGAACAGCGCGTGGTACATCGCCTCGTCGATGAGGCCATAGGGCCGGTTCTCGACGCTCTGGCGGCGCTCGTTGCGCACCACGTCCTGCTGGTTGGAGAGCTTGGCCTGGTCGAGCGTCTCGAGCAGGAAGCCCATGCGGTCGCTCTCCAGCCACAGCGCCAGCGCCAGCTGGTTGGACGGCACCGTCTCGTAGTAGTTGGTGCGGTCGAAGTTGGTGGTGCCGTTGAGGTCGGTGGCGCCGGCGCCCTCGAGCGTCTTGATGTGCTCGTCTTCGGGCACGTTCTTGGAGCCCTGGAACATCATGTGTTCGAACAGGTGCGCAAAGCCCGTGCGGCCCGGCTTCTCGTTGGCCGGACCCACGTGGTACCAGAGGTTGACCGACACCAGCGGCAGGCGATGGTCCTCGGAGAGCAGCACGGTGAGGCCGTTGGGCAGTCGATAGCTTTCGTAGGCGACCTTCGGGGTGGCCACGGGCGCTGCGGGCTGCGCGGCAAGGCTGCTGCCACCCAGCATCAGCAGGCAGGCAGCGCGCAACAGCATAGGGACCGACTTCAGCATGTCAGGATCTCCGGATCGTCCATCAACGAATAGGCCAAGACTAGCAGACTGCATGCCGCGCATTGGTTGACACCCGCTTGCAGCCGCAGCGATGCTGCCGCGCATGTTCACCCCTGCCCTGACCCCCGCCGATGAGGCGCGCTATGCCCGCCACCTCGCGCTGTCGGAAATCGGCGCGGCAGGCCAGGCCCGCCTGAAGGCCGCGTCGGTGCTGGTGGTCGGCGCGGGCGGCCTCGGATCCCCGGCGGCGCTTTATTTGGCCGCTGCGGGCATCGGCCGGCTGGGGCTGGCGGACTTTGACCACGTGGACCTCTCGAACCTGCAGCGACAGGTGCTGTTCGGCACGGCCCAGCTGGGCCAGCCCAAGGCCCTGGCCGCGCGCGAGCGGCTGCTGGGGCTCAACCCCGATATCCAGGTCATCGCGCACGAGCAGAAGGTCGATGCCGGCAGCGTGCAGGCGCTGTTCGCCGGCTACGACCTCATCCTGGACGGCACCGACCGCCTGCCCACCCGCTATCTCATCAACGACGCCTGCGTGCTGGGGGGCAAGCCGCTGGTCAGCGCCGCCATCCATCGCTTCGAAGGCCAGGCGATGACCTATGTGCCCGGCAAAGGCCCCTGCTACCGCTGCCTGTTCCCGGACGGCGAGCGCGCACTGGTGCCCAGCTGTGCCGAAGCGGGCGTGCTGGGCGTGCTGCCCGGCGTCATGGGCAGCCTGCAGGCCACCGAGGCGATCAAGCTGATCCTCGGCATCGGCGAACCGCTGCTGGGCCGCTTGCTGGTGTACGACGCGCTGTCGCTGCGCTTCCAGGAATTCCGTTTCCGCCGCCGCGCCGACTGCGCCGTGTGTGGCGATGCGCCCCGCATTACTGACCTTGCCCCCCCTCTGGAGCCTGACTTGGCCAACATCGATAGCTGGACCCCCGCGCAACTGGCGGACGCCCTCAAGACCCCCACCCCTGCGAACTTCGTGATGGTGGACGTGCGCGAGCCGCAGGAATGGGAGGCCGGCCACCTGCCCGGCTCACTGCACATTCCGCTGGGCCAGCTGACGGCGCGCTTTGGCGAGATTCCGCCGGCGCAGCCCATCGTGTTCATCTGTGCCGCAGGCGCACGCAGCATGGCCGCCTGCCGCTTCGCCGCGCAGTCGGGCCGTGATGCCATCAACCTGGACGGTGGGCTCTACGGCTGGGCCGCCGAATTCGGCGCGCTGCGGGCATGAGCCTCAACAAGATCCTGACCACCCATGTCGGCAGCCTGCCGCGTTCCCCGGCTGTCGTGGACTTCCTGCTAAAGCGCGAGAACGGCGAGGGCTACGACAAGGCGGCCTTCTGGCACACCATGGCCGAGGCCGTGGATGGCCTGGTGGCCCGGCAGGTGGCGATCGGCCTGGATATTCCCAGCGATGGTGAAACCTCCAAGATTGGTTATGCCACCTACATCAAGGACCGGCTCTCTGGCTTTGGCGGCGACTCCCCGCGCCAGGTCGCCGTCGACCTGCAGCCCTATCCGGACTTTCGCGAGCGCATGGGCGTGTTCGCCGGCAAGCAGAGCTTCAAGCGCCAGTCGTGCATCGGGCCCATCGCGGTGATCGAGCGCGAGTCGCTGGAGCAGGACCTGCAGAACATGCAGGCCGCCTGCCGCCATCACGGGGTGACGCGCGCCTTCCTGAACGCAGCCTCGCCCGGTGTCGTCAGCGCCTTCCAGCCCAACGACTACTACCCCACGCACACGACTTACCTTGAAGCGGTGGCAGCGGCCATGCAGGAAGAGTACGAAGCCATCGTGAACGCCGGCTTCGACCTGCAGGTCGACTGCCCGGACCTGGCGATGGCCCGCCACACCGGCTTCCAGACGTTGACCGAAGCGCAGTTCCTGGAGCGGGCGAACCAGCAGGTGGAGGTCATGAACCACGCCCTGCGCAACATCCCGCGCGAGCGACTGCGCATGCATGTGTGCTGGGGCAACTACGAGGGGCCGCACGACCACGACATCGCGCTGGAAAAGGTGCTGCCGATCGTGCTGAAGGCCAAGCCCTCGCAGATCCTGTTCGAGGCGGCCAACCCCCGCCACGCGCATGAGTGGACGGTGTGGCGCGATGCCCAGCTGCCCGAAGACAAGATCCTGGTGCCGGGGCTGCTGACCTCGACGTCCAACTATGTGGAGCATCCGGAGCTGATCGCGCAGCGCGTGCTGCAGTTCGCCGACATCGTCGGCCGCGACCGCGTGATCGCGGGCACGGACTGCGGCTTTGGCACTTTCGCCGGCATCGGCAAGATGGATGCCGAGATCTCGTGGCGCAAGCTCGAGTCGCTGGTGGAAGGCGCGCGGCGGGCGAGCCAGCGCCTGTGGGGCACGGCCGCGGCCTGAGCGGCCGCTACTCGGTGAGGCGCCACACCTCGCGTGCGCCCCACGCGAGGGCGGCGCTGACCAACACGCAGCCCAGCGCGTAGACCGCGGTGCCCAGCGCCTGGGAATGGCCCAGCCAGCCCAGCGAGTCGAGCAGGTAGATCCAGTCGTGGCCGCCTGCTTCACCCGACTCGCCGTTGAGCAGCGTCAGCTGCGGCGCTGCGGCGTCATAGAGATACGGCGCGATGTCGAGCACCGACACGCCAAACAGCCAGGCGCCGATCGACGCGCCGAAGCGATCGCCGTTCTTGATGAGCAAGGCCGCGCACAGCACCGCTGGCATGATCAGTTGGCCCAGCGTGCCACCCATCACGGCCATCCAGTCGCCAAAGAGACGGAAGATCACG
This sequence comes from Pseudomonadota bacterium, assembly GCA_947453065.1. GTDB lineage: Bacteria > Pseudomonadota > Gammaproteobacteria > Steroidobacterales > Steroidobacteraceae > ZC4RG30. The sequence continues at coordinate 17,303 of CANGFJ010000012.1, read as the reverse complement.
TGGCCGGCTTCGTGGAACACCAGCAGCGGCCCATGCAGGAAGGACGTGGCCAGTTCGCCGGTGCGGTAGTTCAGGCGCATGAGCGCAACGCCCCAGCAGGCGAACCCGACCAGCAGCCAGGCCTGCCAGTGCTGCACGAGGGCCACGATCCGCTCGTTCGTGGAGCGGGCCTCGAACATCTATTCGACCTGCACCCGTGGCAGCTGCTCGAGCAGGGTCGACACCTGCGCCGGATCCACGCCACAGGGCGGTGACGGCGCGGCATAGGGCAGCACCTGGCGCGCGAGCGTCAGTTGCGCGGCAATGACCTCGAGCTGGCCGGCGTCGCGCGCCAGGCCCAGGTGCACTTCCAGGTCGGGCCAGTGCGCCAGGTTCAGCAGCGATTCGAAGGCACCCAGGTCCGTCAGGCGCCCGGGCACGTTGAGGTGCACATAGCCCAGCGGCCGATCGACCGCCGACAGCGTGGCGCCGATGAGCCGTGTCACCTGACCCAGGTCAGTCACCGCTGCTGCATCGGCCGAGAAGGCATCACGCCGGCAGTAGTGGAAGCCCAGCTCCAGGGTGGCCGGCAGCGCCTGGGCCAGCGTCCAGAAGCCCTGCAACACCCGCTGCGGCAGGCTGCTGCGCGAGGCGATGTCGCGGCCGCGGGTTTCCCACAGGCGCAGCTCGCCACTGGCCGACCACTGCAGCGTCAGCTGGTCAGCGGGCAGCGAGGACAGCAGCATCGTGAGTTCGGCGATGAAGGCCGACTCCAGCCGTGACAGCGCCGCCTCTACCGCATCGGGCGCGATGGGCGGCTCTGCGGCCGCGAGCAAGGTATAGGGCGTGGGCCAGGCCAGGACGAAGCGCAGGTCGGCGCCAATGGCACCATCCAGCTTGGTGGCCCAGAAGTGGCGGAAGGCCTCGATGGCGGCCAGCGAGGGTAGCCAGGCCGGCGGCGGCGCAGTGCCAGCCGCCAGCACGGCATCGCGCCAGCTGCGCCAGGCGGCCGACTCGCCGTGGATGTCCACGCCCCGCGGCGCATAGCGGCGCGCACGGCCCACCAGCGGCGAGCTCTCCCGGGGGAACAGCTGGCTGACCACCGCCGTGCCCAGCCCATCCGGGTACAGCACCGGCTCGCGACGCAGGACCTCGGCGGGGATGAGGGCCGCCGGCTCAAGCCCCGTCAGCAGGTCGCAGGCCATGCACATCGGTCAGCCCTTCGCGGCAACCGCGCGCTCGGCAGACACCAGCGTGTTGTGCAGGAGCATGGTGATGGTCATGGGGCCCACGCCACCCGGCACCGGCGAGAGTAGCGAGGCCTTCTGGCTGACGCTCTCGAAGTCCACGTCACCCACCAGGCGCCCGTCGGGCAGGCGGTTGATGCCCACGTCGATCACCACGACACCCTCGCTCACCATGTCGCCCTTGATCAGGCCCGGCACGCCGGCGGCCACCACCAGGATGTCAGCCAGGCGGGTGAACTGGCCCAGGTCGCGGGTCATCTTGTGGCAGATGCAGACCGTGGCGTCCTGCTGCATGAGCATGAGGGCCATGGGCTTGCCCACGATGTTGCTGGCGCCCACGACCACGACGTTTTTTCCTGAAATTTCAACGTTCTCGTGTTCCAGCAATTTCTGGACACCGAAGGGTGTGCAGGGCGGGAACACGGTGTTGCCGGTGACCAGGCCACCGACGTTGTAGAGGTGGAACCCATCCACGTCCTTGTCGACGGCAATGCGCTCCAGCACGTTGGGCACGCTGATATGCACAGGCAGCGGCAGCTGCACGAGGATGCCGTGAACCGCCGGATCGGCGTTCAGGGCGTCGATGCGCGCCATCAGCACCGCTTCGGGTGTATCGGCAGGCAGCTGGTACAGCTCTGAATGGATGCCCGTGTCCTTGCAGGCCGAGATCTTGTTGCGCACATAGACCTGCGAGGCCGGGTTGTCCCCCACCAGGATGACGGCGATGCCCGGCACGACACCGTGGCGGACCTTCAGGTCGGCAATGCGTTCCGCGTACTCGGCGCGGAGTTTTCGGGCGACGGCCTTGCCGTCGATGATGCGTGCTGTCACAGGACATTGGCCTCCGAAATGAAAACGGGCACGAAACCGGTGTGGTTTCGTGCCCGGAGTATGAACCTCACTGCGGCGGGATCAACCCAGATGGATCAATACCGGTAGTGATCGCTCTTGAACGGGCCTTCCTGGGACACGCCGATGTAGTCAGCCTGTTGCTGGGTCAACTTGGTGAGCTTGACATTCAACGTGGCCAACTGGAGCAGCGCGACCTTTTCGTCCAGGTGCTTGGGCAGCACATACACGCCGATCGGGTACTTGCCCGGGTTCGCGTACAGTTCGATCTGCGCCAGCGTCTGGTTCGCGAAAGACGAACTCATGACGTAAGACGGATGGCCGGTGCCACACCCCAGGTTCACCAGCCGGCCTTCGGCCAGCAGGATGATGCGCTTGCCGTCCGGGAAGATCACATGATCGACCTGCGGCTTGATGTTTTCCCAGGTGTACTGCTTCAGCGCGGCGATATCGATCTCGTTGTCGAAATGCCCGATGTTGCAGACGATGGCGTTGTTCTTCATCGCCTTGAGGTGATCGTGCGTGATGACGTGGTAGTTGCCCGTCGTCGTCACGAAGATGTCGCCCTGCGAGGCCACGTCATCCATGGTGACAACGCGGTAGCCTTCCATCGCCGCCTGCAGCGCGCAGATCGGATCGACTTCGGTCACCCACACCTGCGCCGACAGCGCGCGCAGCGCCTGGGCCGAGCCCTTGCCCACGTCACCGTAGCCGCAGACGATCGCGACCTTGCCGGCGATCATCACGTCGGTGGCGCGCTTGATGCCGTCGACCAGCGACTCACGGCAACCATAGAGGTTGTCGAACTTGCTCTTGGTGACCGAGTCGTTGACGTTGATGGCCGGGAAGGCGAGCTTGCCTTCCTTGTGCATCTGGTAGAGGCGATGCACGCCGGTGGTGGTCTCTTCGCTGACGCCCTTGATCTGCGCCAGGCGCACGGAGTACCACTTCGGGTCACGCGCGAGCGTGGCCTTGATGCTCTTGAAGAGCGAGGTCTCTTCCTCGCTGCCCGGGCTGGCAATGACGCTGATGTCGCTCTCGGCACGCGTGCCCAGGTGCAGCAGCAGCGTGGCGTCGCCGCCGTCGTCCAGGATCATGTTCGAGTAGCCATTGTCCGGCCACTCGAAGATCTTGTGCGTGAACTCCCAGTAGTCATCCAGCGACTCGCCCTTGAAGGCGAAGACCGGCGTGCCGCGCACGGCGATGGCCGCAGCCGCATGATCCTGCGTCGAGAACACGTTGCAGGAGGCCCAGCGCACTTCGGCGCCCAGGGCCTGCAGCGTCTCGATGAGGACGGCAGTCTGGATGGTCATGTGCAGCGAACCGGTGATGCGCGCGCCCTTGAGCGGCTGCGCCTTCGCGTATTCGGCACGGATCGCCATGAGACCCGGCATGTCGGTCTCGGCGATGTTCAGCTCCTTGCGACCCCAGTCGGCAAGCGAGATGTCGGCAACAATGTAGTCAGGCTTAACAGTCATTGATCAAACTCCTTGAGGCGCGTGTTTCAGCGCTTGATGCCGGCGTCGGCGGCGAGCGCCTCGGCCTTGTCGGTCTTTTCCCAGCTGAAGGTCGGCTCGTTGCGGCCAAAGTGGCCGTACGCTGCCGTCTTCTCGTAGATCGGGCGCAGCAGGTCGAGCATCTGCACGATGCCCTTGGGCCGCAGGTCGAAGTGGCGCGCGATGAGCTCTTCGATCTTCTCGTCGGACACCTTGCCGGTGCCGAAGGTGGTGGCCATGATGCTGGTGGGCTTGGCCACGCCAATGGCGTAGGACACCTGCACCTGGCAACGCTCGGCCAGGCCGGCGGCGACGATGTTCTTGGCGACGTAGCGCGCGGCGTAAGCGGCCGAACGGTCGACCTTGGTCGGGTCCTTGCCCGAGAACGCGCCACCGCCGTGCGGCGCGGCGCCGCCGTAGGTGTCGACGATGATCTTGCGGCCGGTCAGGCCGCAGTCACCCTGCGGGCCACCCACCACGAAGCGACCGGTCGGGTTGATCAGGTAGTTGATCTTCTTGCCGATGAGGTGGGCCGGCAGCACCGGCTTGACGATCTCCTCGATCACCGCCTCGCTGAGTTCCTTGTGCTCGATTTCCGGGTGGTGCTGCGTGGAGATGACGACGGTGTCGATCTCGGCGGGCTTGCCATCCACATACTTGATCGTGACCTGGGACTTGGCGTCCGGGCGCAGCCACGAGAGCTTGCCCGTGTGGCGCAGCATGGCCTGGCGCTCGACCAGGCGGTGGGCCAGGTGCAGCGGCAATGGCATGAGCTCTTCGGTTTCGTTGACGGCGTAGCCGAACATCAGGCCCTGGTCGCCGGCGCCCTGGTCCAGGTTCAGGCCCTTGCCCTCATCGACGCCCTGCGCAATGTCGGGCGACTGCGTGTCATAGGCCACCAGCACGGCGCAACCCTTGTAGTCGATGCCGTAGTCGGTGTTGTCGTAGCCGATGCGCTTGATGACGCCGCGGGCGACCTGGTGGTAGTCGATCTTGGCCTTGGTGGTGATCTCACCGGCCAGCACGACCAGGCCCGTGTTGCACAGGGTCTCGGCGGCAACGCGTGAATACTTGTCCTCGGCCAGGATGGCGTCGAGGATCGCGTCGGAAATCTGGTCGGCGACTTTGTCCGGATGGCCTTCGGAGACCGACTCGGAGGTAAACAGGTAGCTGTGGCTCATGGCTCTGATCCTGATAGTGGGATAAGGGTGATAAAGAGGGAGTCGGGCGGCTTACAGCGCGATGCCGAAGCTGTCCCGGTAACGATCCTTGAACTCGGGCAGCGTGAACGTGTGGTTCTGCGTGCCGCGCGTCTCGATTTTCAGTGCACCCAGCAGCGAAGCCACCCGGCCGGTGGTTTCCCACGGCAGGCCATGCAGCAGGCCGTGGATGAGCCCGGCGCGGTAGGCGTCGCCACAACCGGTCGGGTCGACCACGTCACGCGGCTTGGCCGACGGGATCTGGATCTCGCGGCCTTCGGCATAAATCGTCGAGCCCTCGCCGCCCTTGGTCACCACCAGCGCCGCGACGCGGCTGGCAATGTCGGCCTCGGACCAGCCGGTGCGTTCGGCCATCAGGCTCCACTCATATTCGTTGACCGTGACCCAGGTCGCCTGCTCGATGAAGGCGCGCAGGTCCTCGCCGCCGAACATCGGCAGCCCCTGACCCGGATCAAAGATGAACGGAATGCCCGCCGCGGCGAACTGCGCGGCGTGCTGGATCATGCCGTCGCGCCCATCCGGCGAGACGATGCCCAGCGCCACGTCCGTGGCATCGGCCACCAGGTTGAGGTGCGAATGCCCCATGGCGCCCGGGTGGAAAGCCGTGATCTGGTTGTTGGCCAGGTCGGTGGTGATGAAGGCCTGGCCCGTGTGCTCATGGTCGATGCGGCGCAGGTGATCGCGCGGCACGCCCTGCTTGTCCATCCAGTCGGCATAAGGGCCGAAGTCGTGGCCCACCGTGGCCATGACATAGCCCGGGTCACCCAGCAGCTTCAGGTTGAAGGCGATGTTGCCGGCACAGCCGCCGAACTCGCGCCGCATCTGCATCGTGAGGAAGGACACATTCAGCATGTGCACCTTGTCGGGCAGGATGTGGTTCTTGAAGTGGTCGTCGAACACCATGATGGTGTCAAAGGCCATGGAACCGCAGATCAGGGCTTTGCCCGGATTGACCAAAGGAGATTTCATCAGAAGCGCCGCCTCGTAACCACGAATGTCTCGTCATTGAACCAAAGGCCGCCGTACTTCTGCAGTACTTCGGCCGTGGCATCCAGGTAAGCCGGACTTCTTACCACCTGTTCGACCCGTTCGTCCTCGATCTGGGCCACATAAATGGCGGCGTTCCAGGCGGCAAACAGGGTCGACGTGCCCACGCGGTCGCCGATCTCCGAGGGCAGCGTGTGCATCTCGTAGCGAAAGACCGCCTTGTCGTCGGGCTGCGTGGCAATGGTGAAGTCGCGGGTGTCCTTGCCCAGCTCGGCCTTCAGGGCCGTGATGAGCTGGTGCCGGTCAACCTCGAAGGGCTGCTCGGTCGGCCACAGCCGCTGCACGATCTCCAGGGCCGGGTCGCGGCCGCAGGACTGGATGGCCACGAGCTTGCCGCCCGGCGCCAGCGAGCGGGCCAGCGGGGCCAGCACCTTCTGCGCCTTGAACTGCGCCGACATGCGCGCACGCCACGGCTGCGAGGCCAGCACCAGGTCGTAGTTGTCGAGGATGCGGCCAGGCTTGGGGATCACGCTGTCGAGCATGAACTTGTGATCCTCGCGGTAGATCACCAGCACCGTCGGCCGCACGTAGACCGGGTTGCCGGTCTTGGCCGAGGGTTTGGTCTGCCAGCCGTAGGCCAGCGTCGCGCCGAGGGATTCGATCTGCTCGGCATAATCATGCGAGGAGGTGCCGGTCAGGCGCACTTCCTGCCAGTTGAAGGCTGCCGCGGCCTGCACGTCGCGCGGCATCAGGCGCGGGGCTTCGGCGTAGTTGAGGTTGGTGATCACCAGCACCGTGGCCGGATGCTCGACGAAGCGGTCGGGCATTTTCTCCAGGCCCAGCCGCACGTCCTCGAGGCTGATCTCCTTGGCCACGGCCAGCAGCGGCACGGCCGGGTGCTGCGCATGAACCTGGCGCATGAGCTTGGCCAGAATGGTGGCGTCGCCCATGCCCGCGTCAAACAGGCGGATGGCGGGCGGCGTGGGATGCAGGGAGGCCAGCTCCTTGCCGACGCGCCGCGCCACGGCGGACTTCTCGCTGCAGGTGCTGACGAAGGCCAGGTATTTCTGGCGATTGTCGTAGAAGCGGAACGGCGGCATGTCGACCGCAGCGGAAGGGGCTTCCGCAAGCTGGGGGCTGGATGGTGTCACGGCAACCTCTTTTCGCGTGGGGGTCCGACGCAGGGTCGTTGGTACCCCGCGACCATAGCACCGGCACCGCCGCGCGGTAATTGCCTGTTGCTATGGCAGCTATTTGCCGTCCTGATAGGTGGCCAGTAGCATCAGCCTCGCCCATGCACCTGAATAAGTTCGACCTGAACCTGCTCATCGCGCTCGACGCCCTCCTGCAGGAGAAGAACGTCACGCGCGCGGCTGAGCGGGTTTTCGTGTCACAGCCCGCCATGAGCGCCGCGTTGCAGAAATTACGCGACTACTTCCGCGACCCCCTGCTGGTGCGCGCGGGCCGCGACCTGTGCCTGACACCCCGCGGACTATCGCTGGTGGAACCAGTGCGCGAGGCCTTGCTGCGCATCCAGGCCACGCTGGGCACCCAGCCGACCTTCGATCCGGCCACGGTGGAACGCAGCTTCTCGGTGATCGTGCGCGACCACATCGTGCCGCGGATCATGCCGGGGGTCCTGCGCCGGCTGCTCACCGAGGCACCCAAGGTGCAGTGCGCGGTAGAAGAACTCTCGCAAACCAGCCTGTCGCGACTGGAGCACGGTGACAGCGACCTGTGCGTGATGATCGACAACCCGCAGCTGTTCGGCCTGCGGGCCTTCCCCGAATGGCTGCGCGTCGTGGAACTCAAATCGGTGCGCTGGGTGTGCGTGGTATGCCGCGACCACCCTTATATCGGCGAGACGCTGACCGAAGAGCTCTACCTGACGATGCCGCATGTCATCAGCAAGCCGCAGGGACCGGGCGTCTCGATGCTGGAACTGATGCAGCGCTATTCCAAGGTGGAACTGAACGTGCGCGTGACGACGCAGAGCCCCTTTGAGCTGCCGTTCATCGTGCCGGGCACGACATTGATCGCAACCGTGCCGGAGAGCGTCGCCACCCGCCTGGCACCGCTGCTGCCCATCCGCATCCTCACGCCACCGCATGAGATCCCTGACAGCCGGGAGATCCTGGTGTGGCACAAGCGGAATGAAGCCGATCCAGGCCACGACTGGCTGCGCAGCCTGTTCATCGAGTGTTCGCGGCAGACCTGAGCAGGCCTGCCGCAGGCCGTTATTCGTCCGGCGCGATCTCGACCCGCAGGCCCGACAGGTCGGGGGTGAACTTGACCTGGCAAGACAGGCGCGAGTTCTCGCGATGCGTCGACAGGTCGCGCAGCAGGTCGGTCTCGTCAGACTGCGCGGCAGGCAGCTTGCCCTGCCAGTCGGCATCGACATACACATGACAGGTCGCGCAGGCGCACATGCCGCCGCAGATCGCGCCCACCCCGTAATCGAGGTCGCGCAGGTTTTCCATCAGGGTGATGCCGGTGGTGGCGTCCACCTCGTGCTCGATGCCGTCCCTGTCAATCACTCGAAGCAGCGTCATGTCTTTGAAAACCTTGATGTAGCCGGAAATCCGGTGAGGCCTATTCTGCAGGCCGGACGGGTACTAATCCAGCCGCGTCGCCATGGGCCTGGCCCTGCGCCCGCGCCCACAACTGATTGAACAAGGTAAACAGCAGCTGGTAGGCCTCCAGCGCGCGTCGCGCGCGGGGCTCATCCAGCCCGGAAGGCCCGAGCAACCAGTCCAGTCGCGGCTGCAATTCCGGGTAATAAGACAGCAGGCAGGCGATGTCATACAGCGGGTCGGCCACCTGTGCGTATTCCCAGTCCACCAGCATCGGTGCGGGTCCGAGCAGGTTGGCCACGTTCAGGTCGCCATGATTGAGCGCAGGCCGGCGGGAGAGGCTGTTGCACAGGTCGGCCAGTTCAGCGGCCTGTGCGGCGATGCGCGCCAGCTCGCCCCCTGCCGCTGGCTCACGGCGCTCGATGGCCTCGATCTGTCCACTGGCGATCTGCATCACACCCAGCAGCGGAACGGTCGGGGGTGGCACCAGCGTGTGCAGCAGGGCCAGGCGGTTGCCGAGCGCCTGAACAGCCGGGCGGCCCGTCAGGTCGCCCCGCTGCCACATCCGGCCCGGCACGAACTCCATCAGCACCCAGGCCGCATTCCTGGCGCAATCGAGGATACGGGGCGCCAGGCCTGCCGCCGCGGCAACGCGCTGGCTGTCCAGCTCGTGCTGGCCGATGGCCCCCGGCCTGGCCGCGGTGTCCAGCCGCAAGCGCAGGACGAACCGCCCCTCGGACGTGTCGACGCCCAGGCAGCGGTTCACTTGTCCGCCGCCGGCCAGCACCACGATCTGGCGTGGTGGGCGGCCGTCGGCGCAGCCCGGAATCCGGCGCAGCAGATCCGCCGGGATCAGACTGATTCTTGTCGTTGACGCTGCAGCATCCATGCCCGGTATCCCGCAAAAGCAATGACAAGGTAGACCGCGAACAGCAGGGCCGTGAAGGCCAGCCCCTGCGCCGCGAACAGAAACGCCAGTACCGCATCGATCACGATCCAGTACAGCCAGTTCTCCAGCACCTGGCGGGCGACCAGCCAGGTCGCCAACAGACTCAGGACGGTTGTCGCGGCATCCAGCAGGGGCCAAGCGGCCTGCGTCTCGGCGGCCAGCCAACGCGCCACCAAGGCAGCGATCGCCAGCGACAGGCCGATGCCCAGCAGGTGATGGCGCCACGGCCAGACGCGGATCACGCCACTCTCCTCCTTGGACCACTGCCACCAGCCGTACACCGCCATGGCCACGTACCACAGCTGCAGCCCGGCCTGCATCGGCAACCGCGCCTGCGCAGACAGGACGCCGATGATCAGCGAACTGGCCCCGCCAGCCACCCAGCACCAGCGGTTGCGGCGAACCACCAGCAGCACATAGGCCAGCCCGAGCAGCACCGCTGCGGCCTCCGCGGGTGAGGTCGCGCGCAGGCCGGCCAGAAGACTGCCGGCAACATCGGTGAAGGTGGCCATTGCCGCGCCTACTGAAGGGTGTAGGACACGCTCAAGCCGACCTGGCGCGGATCGCCATTGTCGAGGTAACGCTTGGGCGCGAAGTCGGGTGGCTCGTTACCAAAGTAAAAGCCGCGCGTGGCATAGCGCTGATCGAAGACGTTGCGGGCCCACAGGCTCGCCGCCCAGCGATCAGCCTCGTAACCCAGGCGCAGGTTCACCAACTGGTAGGCGCTGGAGCGCTGGTCGTGGCTGGCACTGAAGTAGAACGCATCCATGCCGGTCACATCGGCCCGTGCATAGAAGCCACCGGCAAAGCGATAGTCCGCCGACAGGCTGAACTGGTAGCGCGGGGCATGGGCCTGGTCGCGACCATCCAGGCTCACGCCGGCAAGCTGGTAGTCCACGAAGCGCGCGCGCAGCAGGCCCAGTGTCGCGCCGAGGCGCAGCGCCTCGACCGGACGCCAGCCGACCTGCGACTCGACGCCGAAATTCTCACCGCGCGCCGCGTTGTCCGTGAGGAACACGAAGGTCAGCGGATCATTCGGATCGGACTGGTAGGAACTGCTGACCTGCTGGTTCAGCCTGCGCATGTAGAACACGCTGGTCTGGCTGTCGAAGCGCCCATCCGGCGAACGGGTCTTGTAGCCGGCTTCCAGGTTCCAGAGGAATTCCGGGTCAAAGCGGCGGAGGTCGGCCGGAATGGCCGTGCCCAGGTTAAAGCCACCGGCCTTGTAGCCGCGCGTCAGCGTTGTGTAGAGCGCCTGCCCTTCGGCCAGCTTCCAACTCAGCGACACGTGGCCACCGAACATGGTGTCGGCGGGATCAAAGCCCAGGTCGTTGCTGTCACGATAGCGTGCCGTGCGACGCTCGCCGCGCAAGCCGGCCGACAGCGTCAGGCGGCTGCCCAGGTCGACGTCCAGCTGGCCATAGGCGGCCAGGTTGGTGGCGGCGTAGTCGCTGGTCAGCGTGCGATAGACATCGCCGTTGTAGAGGTCGAGCAGGTCGTTGCCTTCGGTCAGGCGCAGGGCATAGACACCGGCCACCCAGCGCAGCCCCTGCTGCGATTTCGAGACGGCGCGCAGTTCCTGGCTCAGGGTGCGGCGCGTGCGGTTGTTGCGCTCATAGAAATCATACGGACCGTTGACGCCCCAGAACGCGTCATTGCCCCAGTCGCCATCGAAGGACGTGCGGATGTCGGAGTTGGCATAGGCACTGATGCTGCGCAGGCTGAAGGCCTCGATGCCTTCGTACTGCAGCCGCAGCGACAACGCGCGGGAGCGCTGCGCGTCCTTGCCGGGCCGGTCGGACTGCGTCACGCGCGTGTTGTCGATGGACCAGGCGTCATAGCCGTTGTTGAGGTCGACGAACATCGCGGTGACATCGGCCTCCAGATCCGGCGCCAGGCGCCAGTGCAGCTTGCCGCGCAGCAGATTCTCGTCGAAGCCGTTGGTGTCGTTGCGGCCCAGGAAGGCATTGCGACGGAAGCCATCGCCCTCGTAATGGTGCGCCACCACCCGGTAGGCGCCATCACCGTTACCGACGACGTCGTTCACGACCAGACCACCGGCCCGCACGCCGTAATCGCCCAGGTCGGCATCGGCGCGCAGCTCGAAGTGGTCCTTCGGCGCCTGCGTGCTCAGGCTGATGAGTCCGGCCAGTGCATTGGCGCCATACGCCGTGCCCTGCGGACCGCGCAGCACTTCAACGCGCGCTGCGTCGTACAGCGTGGCGGGCATGCCGACGCCGGAGAAGTCGATGTCATCGATGAGAAAGCCCACGGACGGGTTGGGCGCACCTTCGTACTGCTCCAGCTCACCGATGCCGCGGAGCTGGAAATACCGGGGTCGCGAGGTGCCGCCGGCAACATTGAGGTTGGGCACCAGGCCCAGCACATCGCCGAAATGCGACACGCCGGCTGCGGCCAGGGTCTGGGCATCGACCAGCGTGGCGCTGGCAGGCAACTGGGTGATCGGCACGCGACGCAGGGTCGAGCTGATGACGACTTCCTGCAGCGCGTCCACATCGGCGCGCTCTGCAGCACGCGCTGCGCCCATCGTGAAGGTGGAAACGCTGGCGCAGGCCAGGATGGCAAACGAACAAATGGTGAGCTTCATACCTGCTCCCTCCGCCGGTACTAACCGGATCAGGTTCAACGGGTTTGCCAGCCCATCTGGCATCTCAGGCTCTGTGAAGAGCCACCCCAAGGTGGCGCGTATACTAGCCTCCAAATTCCCCATTGCAAGCCGCCGCAGGAAAAAACATGCCGCGTGTCCTCGAAGTTTTTCAGGTCGATGCCTTCACCCGCCAGCAGTTCACAGGCAATCCGGCAGGCGTCGTGCTCGATGCCGACGGCCTGGAAGATGCGCAGATGCTGGCCATCGCGCGCGAACTCAACAACGCCGATACGGCTTTTGTGCTGCAGCCCGACGGCGACGATCACGACATCCGCGTGCGCTTCTTTACGCCACGCACCGAGGCGGCGTTCGTGGGACACGCCACGCTCGCCGTGCACGCCGTGCTGTCCGTGCGCAACCCACCCAGGTTGTGCCGCCAGAAAGGCAAGGCCGGCATCGTCGACGTCACGACGCTGGCCGGTGACGCCGGATTTTCGATACGCCAGGCACCCCCATCACTGGGACGGGCGCTCACGCCGGCAGAAACCGCGCAGGTCCTCGACGCCCTGAAGCTGCCGGCCAGCGCACTGGACCCCCGCAGTGCGCCGCGCATTGCCGGTGGCGCATCCACCCGCCTGCTGCTGGCGCTGGCTGCCGGCACGAGCCTGGCCGGCATGGAGCCGGACCAGGCCGCGCTCGCCCGCCTCTCACCGCTCATCGGCGCGGCCGGCTACTTCCTGTTCTCGCTGGCCCCCAGCGTGGCGGGCTGTGATGTGGAATCACGCATGTTCTGCCCTGCGCTGGGCATTCCCGAAGACCCGGTGAGCGGCAATGCCCACGGCATGCTGGGCCGTCACCTGCTGGAGCAGGGCCTTCTGCAGGCCGTGGACGGGCACGCGCAGTTCACGGGTGCACAGGGCCACTACCTGGGCAGGCCGGGGCAGGTGCAGATTGCGCTGGACGTCGATGCCGCCGCACAGTGCACCGCCGTGCACATCCGCGGGCAGGCGGTGCAGGTTTTCGAGACGCGGATTACGCTCTAGTCGCGCTGGCGCAGCAGGCCCGCATACACGGCAACCTTGTCGCGGTAGTGCTCGGCGCCAGAGGCCATGCGCGCCAGGTCTTTTTCCGACACCGGCCTCACCACCTTGCCCGGGGCGCCCATCACCACCGAGCCTGCCGGGATGTGCGTATTGGGTGTGATGAGTGCGCCGGCGGCAATCAGGCAGCCGGCACCGATGCGTGCGCCATCGAGCACCGTGGCGCGGTTGCCGATCAGCGAGCCATCGCCAATGACGCAGCCATGCAGCATCACGCCGTGGCCGATGGTCACGTTGTTGCCGATGGCCACCGGCTCGCCCGGATCGGTGTGGATGATCGTGCCGTCCTGCACGTTGCTGCCGTCGCCCACGATGATCCAGTCATCGTCACCCCGCAGCACGGCGTTAAACCACACACTGGCCTGGTGGCCCAGGCGTACAGAGCCGATGACATCGGCACTGGGCGCAATGTAGAAGCTGCCCGTGGCCTCGAAGCGGCGGTCGGCGTAGTCGTAGATCATGGCTTGGCCTGCAGGGGATATATCAAGAAAACCGGATGGCCAGGGCTCATCGGCGCACCGGCCCGCTATAGCGCACACGCCCGGCTGCCAGCTCCAGCTCATGCGTCGCGCCCAGCGGCCATTCCGCGCGATGGTGGGTCGCAATGACCAGCGTCAGCCCGGCCTGCAGCAGCAATTCGATACGCGCCTGCAGTGCCTGGCGGGTGGGGGTGTCCACGCCGGCATAGGGTTCATCCAGCAACAGCAGCCGGGGCGCTGACACCCAGGCGCGCGCAAACAGCACCCTGCGCAGCTGGCCATAGCTCAGGGCACGCAGCGTCCGCCGTGCAAAACCCTGCAGTCCGAAATCCTTGAGCGCAGCGACCGCGCGGCGGCGCTCTGCCGGCGTCAGCCTGTCGTTGAGCCCGATGCTCGCGTGCAGGCCCGACCCGACCGTGTCGACCACGCCCAGGTACTGCGGCTGATCGGTCTGCAGCTGCGGCGCCACGAGCCCCACCCAGGCGCGAAACTCGGACCGCGGCACACCGGGCTCAAGCCCCGCGCGCCAGATGCGTCCGCGTGTGGCCACCGGATAGTCCCCGTAGATCGTGCGCAGCAGCGTCGACTTGCCGGCGCCATTGCCGCCATGGACCACCCAGCAATCGCCCTGCCGCACGCACAGGTTCAGGTCCGTGAGGATGCCGGTGCCGTCCACATAGACATCGGCCTTTTCAAGCCGCACGAGCGGCTGTCCCGCAGCAGCGGCAGAACGGGCACGGGGCGACAGAACCCGTACCGGCTTTGCCGCGGCTACGGGCGCAACGCCATCAAAGGCCCGGCGCAGGGCTGCCGGCGTCAGGCGACCGCGGTACTGCAGTTGCCCGCCCTTCAGGATGGCCAGGTGCGTGGCGGATCGCGGGACGTCTTCCTGACGATGTGTCGTCAGCACCCACGGCAGCGCTGAACGGGCCGTGGAGGCGAGGAAGGCTTGCAACCGTTTGCCATGGACGGCATCGGGCCCATTACAGACTTCATCCAGCAGCAGCAGCGCGGGCTTCCAGGCCAGGGCCCGTGCCAGCAGCACAAGGCGCCGCTCGCCATAGGAGAGGGTCAGGAAGCGACGCTGTGCCAGCGCTTCGATACGCAGCCGCTTCAGCAGCGCGGTGATGCGCGTCTGATCGGCCACCGACAGAGGATCCAACGGAATGTCGCTGTGATACAGCCCCGTACCGATGACTTCGGTGGCCGTGAAATTCCAGTCATAGCGCTCGTAGCGATCCTGCCGCTCGGGCCCGAGGTAGGCGATCTCGTCTTTGACGGACTGCGGCGTGTCGTGGCGCTCGCCGTGCCAGCGGTACACGCGGCGCTCCGCCCCCGTGGGCGTCGGCCACACATCCCCCGACACCAGCTTCAGCAGTTGGGTCTTGCCCGCGCCATTGCCACCCGCGAGCACCCAGCGCTCGCCGGGCCGGATGCGCCAGCGGATGTCCTGCAGTACCGGCGTGTCATCGAATCGCAGGCAGAGGTGGTCGAGCGCGACATCCAGATAGCGGGCAGTCTGTGAGTGTGTGAGGGTCAACCGCAGGACTCGAGGCCAGGAAGGCGACAGTCTAGCAGCGTGGCCAGACGCCCATTCGCTCTGGGATGACGTCCGCAGCCTGCTACGCTGCCAGCATGAGACTCCCCGTCTGCACCGTCTTCTGCACGACGCGCCCCGGGCGCTGCCTGGCCGGCACCTTGTTGATCGCTATGCTCAGCGGCTGCGCGACCGTGGTGCCCACGTGGTCACGCCTCAGCGAGTCGGCGGCACAGGCCGCGCGAGACCCCTGGGTCTGGGCGCCACTGGCCGGTGCCGCCGGGCTGCAGCTGGGCCATGTCGACCAGAAAATCTCACGGTGGGCGATGCGGGAAACGCCGCTGTTCGGCTCGGCCTCGCAGGCCGCTACCTGGAGCGACACACTGCGCAGCGTGGCTGTCGTGGCCGATGCCACCACCCTCCTGCTGACGCCGGCCGCGGAGGACTCCCAGGGCTGGGTCATCGACACCGCGCGCGGCTACACGCTGGACCTGGTGGCTGCCACTGCTGCCATCGGCACGACCCATCTGCTCAAACAGGCGGCAGGACGCCTGCGCCCCTCCGGCACGGACACTGAGAGCTTTCCCTCCGGCCACACGACCACCACCGCCGCCTACAGTCGCCTGGCACAGCGCAATCTCGGTGCCATCGCGATGGACCCGACCCTGCGCGAAGGACTGCGTTATGGGCTCGATGCCGTCACGGTGGCAACGGCCTGGTCCCGCATCGAAGCCGGGGCGCACTATCCCTCGGACACTTTGGTCGGCGTGGCCATCGGCAGTTTCAGTGCGAGCTTCTTTAAACAGGCCTTTGGCGCAACAGATGGCGGGCTCGCGCAGGGGCTGGCCGTCGAGCCGCTGCGCGGCGGACTGGCGTTACGCTGGGCAGCTGCCTTCTAGCCCTGCAGAGCAGGAGTCCGCATGACCGTTCTACCGCTTCCCCCCTGTTTCTTTTCACTGAGTGAAAGCCTGGTACTGGGCCAGCAGATCGCGCGGGCCGCAGGCCTGACCGTCACGCCGCTGGAAGAGCGCAATTTCGAAGGCGGCGAATTCAAGCTGCGTCCCCTGGAATCGGTACGGGGCCGCGTGGTTTTTGTCTGCCAGTCGCTGGCGGGTACCGATGACGCACCCGTGGCAGCCCGCCTGCTGCGCCTGTTCTTCCTGCTCAGTGGCCTGCGCGATGCCGGTGCGCGCGAGGTCATCGCCGTGTTGCCCTACCTCACGTTTGCACGCAAAGACCGCCGCACGCAGCTGCGTGATCCGGTCAACACGCGCTACGTGGCGCAATTGCTGGAAGCCGCCGGCGCCCAGCGCGTCATGGCGCTGGATGTGCACAACCCCGCGGCCTTCGACAACGCCTTCCGCATTCCCACCGACCACCTGTCCGCGCTGCCGATGTTCGCCGATCACTTCGTGCGCAACCTTCCCGATTCACCGCTTGCCGTTGTGTCGCCGGACGTGGGTGGCATCAAGCGAGCGCAGCTGTTTCGCGAACTGCTCGAGGCACGCCTCGGACGCGAGGTCGAACTCGCATTCATCGAAAAGCGACGCGCAGCCGGCGTCGTCTCGGGCGGCACGCTGGTGGGCCTGGGCAGCGGCTGATCGAAGGACGCCCGCTCTCGCCACTGCTGCGCCACTGGCCTGTGCCACCGGAGTCGTAAGCAACGCGGCACGCGCATGCGGGGGCATCCGCGAGGTAGGCGTGGGCGCGCGCGTGGCGGCGCATGGGCTCCGATAGAACTGCCACACGCCATCGGGCACCGGGTCCTGCGCCAGGGACTGGTAACGCTGCATGAATCCCCCGCCCAGCGCGGGGTTGCCCAGCCGCGCACATTCCAGTGCCAGGAAGGCGATCTCCTCGGCCGGATCCAGCCGCCGCAGGTCGGCATTGAACTCCAGGCAGTCGATGACACAGGGCCTGAAGAAGCCAGCCAACAGGCGCGACAGCGGCATGACATCGCGATACACCTGCGGTGCCAGGCGCCGGTTGAGACGCAGCTCCTCCCGGCATCCCCAGGCACGACGCAGCAGGGACCGGTAGTCCATCAACGCATGGCGCGCGGGGGTTTCATGACCCCTGCACGCTAGTCACGCGCAGGCTGGGTAACAAGAAAGGGCTTTTACCTGCCGCTGCGCTGCCGCCTACTCCGACTCAGAGCGACTGCAAGAACCCCGTCAGGTCAGCCTCTTGCTGGGCCGTCAGGTTGAGGTTGAAGCGCCCGTTGTAGAACCGCACCACGTCCGTCAGCGAGGCCGCGGACCCATCATGGAAATAAGGCG
>CANGFJ010000011.1 GCA_947453065.1 Pseudomonadota bacterium | reverse complement strand
TCGCGCAGGTAGTTGCGTTCCAGGTCCACCGCGCCGGGGTTGTACGGTTCCCGCGGCGGCCGTAGCCGCACCGCCAGCTGCCAGTGGTCGCCCGCGTGCACGGCGCGCCCGGCCGGCCCGGGCCACGACAGCCGGGCCCGCTGTGGGGGGCGCCGGGCATCGCGGGGGAACGCCAGCAGCGCGTCGAACTGGGTGCTGGCGGCGGTCACGCGCGGGATGCCTGTGACCTCGGCCACCACGAGGTAGCGCTCTTCAGTGCGCTGAACGGCCTGGTAGTGCACCTGGATCGCAGACTGCCCCAGTGCGCCGCCCAGCAACAAAAAGCCCAGCGGACGCAGGCGAGGCCGGCAGATCGCAGCCAGGCCCAGGGCACCCAGCAGCAGCCCCGAGGCAGGCCATAGCAGGCCGGGCCAACACAGCCTGGCAAGCAGCCCGACCAGCAGCAGACCGGCCTGCAACAGCATGGGTGCCTCCCTGCGACCCTGCGGAACGGGAACTGCGCCAAAGCAAGACAGTGCAGGGCCTGTTAGAGTCCTGCCCCCTGATGCCCAGACGCCTGATCAGAAAACTCTCCCCGCACCCGGACTCGCTGCGCGAGCTCTGGTTCTTCCGGATGTTCGGGTCGCGTCTGGCCGACATGCACCTGTGGGCCACCAGCCGCCGCGCCATCACCGCCGCGTTCGGCGTCGGTATCGCCATCTGCTTCGTGCCCCTGCCCATCCACATGCCCCTGGCCCTGCTGGCGGCCCTGCTGTGGCGGCAGAACCTGCCCGTGCTGATCGCAACGGTCTGGCTGGTCAACCCGCTGACCATGGTGCCGGTCTACTACACCGCCTACCGCGTCGGCGCAGCCGTGGTCGGCCAGGAGGCCACCGGCTTTGCCTTTACGCTGAGCTGGGACTGGCTGCAGTACGGCCTGGGGCCGGTCTGGAAGCCTTTTCTGGTGGGCTGCCTGATCTGCGCCCTGGGGCTGGGCTATGCCAGCTACCTGGGTCTGGAACTGGTCTGGCGCTGGAACACCGTACGCAGGCTACGCGCCCGCCGGCGACGCATCAGCCGCTGATTCGGGGCTCTTCGACCAGAATCCCGTTGCCCAGGACCAGCACGCGGTCCATGCGGGCAGCCAGTCGGCGGTCATGCGTGACCACCACCAGGCTGGTGCCGCGCTCGCGGTTGAGCTCCAGCATGAGCTCAAAGACCTGCGCCGCGTTGGCCCCGTCGAGGTTGCCCGTCGGCTCATCGGCCAGGACCAGCCGGGGCGTCGTCACCAGCGCCCGTGCCACCGCAGCGCGCTGGCGCTCTCCACCGGACAACTGATGCGGACGGTGTGCCAGCCGCGCAGACAAGCCCACGCGTCCCAGCAACTCCCTGGCCTGGTCCATCGCCTGGCGAACCGGCATGCGCCGAACCAGCAGCGGCATCGCGACGTTCTCCAGCGCCGAGAACTCCGGCAGCAGGTGATGGAACTGATACACGAAACCCAGCGTGCGGTTGCGCAGCTCGCAGCGATCACGCTCGCCCAGCGCATGGATGTCCTGGCCATCAACGCGCACGGTCCCGGCGTCCGGTGCATCCAGACCGCCCAGGACCTGCAACAGGGTCGTCTTGCCAGACCCGGAGGCACCCACGATGGCAATGCGCTCGCCTTCCCGCACGGTAAAGTCCAGGCCGGTCAGCACGCTCAGCCGTCCGGTGCCTTCCTGAAAGCCCCGTTCGATGCCGGCGGCACAGAGCACTTCGCGTGCAGAAGCCGTGGACTCACTCATGGCGCAGGGCCCGGGCCGGCGCAGTACGCGCGGCACGCCATGCCGGATACACCGTCGCCAGCGCACACAGCACGAAGGCCACGCCACCGATCTGCAGCACATCCGCCAGTTGCACCTGTGCGGGGAGATCACTCATGAAGTACACCTTCGCGTCGAGGAACTTGTTACCCGTCAGCCGCTCAAGCCCATGCACGAGCGATTCGAGGTTGGTGGCGACCACAGCGCCGAGCCCGACGCCCAGCACGATGCCCGTGACGCCGATCAGCACGCCTTGCACAGCAAAGGCGGCCAGCACATTGGCGGGGCCAGCGCCCAGCGTGCGCAGGATGGCGATGTCGGTCTGCTTTTCCTTCACGATCATCACCAGCGTCGCCACGATGTTGAAGGCCGCCACGCCGACGACCATCAGCAGGATGATGAACATCATCGACTTGGTCATCTGGATGGAGCGGAAGAAGTTCGCATGGTTGCGGGTCCAGTCACTGACGTAGAAGCCACCGCCCAGCGCCAGCGCGAGCTGCCGCACGGTTGACGGCGCAGCCAGCGGATCGGTCAGCGCCAGACGAATGCCCGTCACGTCATCACCCATGCGGTACAGGCGCGCGGCATCAGCCAGGTTCACCAGCGCCAGCCCCCGATCAAACTCATACATGCCCGAACGGAAAATGCCGCTGACTTCAAAGCGCCGCATGCGCGGCACGATGCCGGTGGGCGTGGCCGTGCCCTGGGGGGCAATCAGCACCACCGAACCGCCGACCTGTACGCCCAGTTCCTGTGCGAGCGCTTCGCCCAGGATCACGCGGTACCGACCGGGCTGCAGCGAATCGAGGCGGCCCTGCAGCAACTGGCGCCCCAGCCCGACGGTACGCGCCTCCTCGACCGGATCCACGCCGCGCAGCTGCGCGCCAGTCAGCCTCGGGCCACTGGCGAACATGGCCTGCGCCTCGATGTAGGGCGCAGCGGCCTGCACGCCCGGCTGCTTCAGCGCTGCCTCACGCGCGCCGCGCCAGTCGGGTAGCGGACCATCCAGACCCATCAGCGTGGCGTGCGAGGTCACGGTCAGGATGCGCGAGCGCAGTTCCTGCTCGAACCCGTTCATCACCGACAACACAACGATCAGCACCGCGACGCCCAGCATCAGCCCGGCGATGCAGATCATCGAAATGAAGGACACGAAGCCCCGCCCCTGCGTGGCACGCAGGTAGCGCGTGCCAATCAGCCATTCGTAGGGCAGCTTCATGTCGGCGCCCTATTCATAGCGCAGCGCATCGGCCGGGGGCGTGGCGGCGGCGCGCAACGCCGGATAAATCGTGGCCAGCGAGGTCAGCAGCAGGGCCAGCGTCGCGATCAGCCCGACGTCCCCCCACTGCAGGTCCGAGGGAATGCGCGTGATGTAGTAGACGTCGGCGTCCATGAGGTGGATGCCCAGCGTCCGCTCCAGCATCGGCACGATGGAACCCACGTTGCGGGCCAGCACGACGCCCAGGCCCACACCGGCCAGCACGCCCACCCAGCCGATCACCAGCCCCTGCGTCAGGAAGATGGCCGCGACGCGCCGCGGACTGGCACCCAGCGTGCGCAGGATGGCGATGTCGGTACGCTTGTCGCTGACCACCATCACCAGCATGGCCACGATGTTGAAGGCCGCCACGGCCACGATCAGCAGAAGGATGATCGCCATCATCGTCTTCTCGATGCGGATCGCGCGGAAGTAGCTGGCATGGTCCTGCGTCCAGTCACGCACGAGGAACTGCGGGCCGGCGATCGCCGCCACCTGCGTGGCCACGGTGGGCGCCGTGAGCACGTTGTCCAGCGACAGGCGCAGACCCGACGCGCCGGAGGCCTGGCTGCCCAGCGACTGCAGCGTCGCCAGGCTGGCGAAGGCCAGGGTGGAATCGTGGTCCTGGATGCCGGCCTCGAAGATGCCGCGCACATGGAATTCGCGCAGTCGACCGTCGGGCAGTCCGCCCGGCCCCACCACTGGCACCAGCAAGGTGACCGGATCGTCGATCGCCAGCCCCAACTGGTCGGCCACGATACGACCGATCACCAGCGCGTCGTCATCGGTACGCAGGACTTCGGCGCTGCCATCGCTGATGAGGGTAGTCAGCCCGTCGAGGCCGGGATCGGAGGCTTGCGAGACGTCGATGCCCCTCAGCAACAGCGGCAGCATCTCGGGCTGGTGCACGGCCAGCACCTGCAGCTCGGCATACGGCACCGCGGTGGTGACCCCGGGCAGCGTACGCAGGCGGGTGGCCAGGGCTGCAAAGTCCGGCGCGGTAACGCCCGGCGCAGCCGCGACGCGCACCGCGGCAGACAGCGACAGCAGGCGCCCGCGCAGTTCGCCTTCGAAGCCGTTCATGACTGACAGGATCACGATCAGCGCGGCGACGCCCACCGCCACACCGGCCAGAGAGACCCAGGTGATGAAGGAGACAAAGAATTTGTGCGAGCGGGCCCGGACGTAACGCAGGCCAATGGATAGGGAAAGCGGATGGAACATGCGCGCGGGATTTAAGCACGTCTGCCGCCGGCCGGCGCGTTGTGGCGTGGGGACAGGGTGCTATAGTTGTTTTTCTTCCGCAAAAGAGCCCCGACCATGAAGATCTTTGCTCTGGCAGCCTTGGGCCTGCTTGCCACGTCGGGCGCCCTTGTCCAGGCCGAGACGATTGTCGTCGACGACAAGGTCGCGCTGCGCAAGTCGGCCACCGAGGTGCCCACGCGCGGAGCCAGCATGAAGTCGGTCGAAGCACGGTTTGGCGCCCCGGCCAGCCGCCACGCCGCCGTCGGCAAACCGCCGATCGCCCGCTGGGATTACCCGGGTTTCTCGGTTTACTTCGAGCACGACCACGTCGTCCACGCCGTCGCCGTGGCGCCCTGAACGCAAGACCTGCTTGCCAGCCGGCGCTGCGCCGGTAAGCTGCCGCGCTCCCGCGCCACTGCCTACCGGTCCGACAGCCCATGACTGCACTGCTCACGCCCCCCCGCCCCGACGCCCGCCACACGCGGGTGCGCTGGAACGAGCTGCATGGCAGCGCCCGCGCCCTGGCCATCGCCGAAGCCGCGGCCGCCGACGACCGGCTCTACCTGGTCATCACCGCCGACGCCCGCTCGCTCGATGACCTGGAGCGCGAACTGCGCTTCTTCGCCCCACCCGGTCTACCGCTGTTGCACCTGCCCGACTGGGAAGTGCTGCCCTATGACCTGTTTTCCCCGCACCCGGACATCATCTCCGAGCGTCTGGCGACGCTGGCCCGCCTGCCCTTTGCCGCGCGCGGCATCCTGCTGGTGGCGGCCGAGTCGTTGCTGCAGCGGCTGCCGCCGCGCGAGTTCATCCAGGGACGCAGCTTCAGCCTGAAGACCGGCCAGCAGTTCGCGCTGGAGCAGGTGCGCGCGCAGTTGGCCCAGGCCGGCTACTACGCAGTGGCGCAGGTGGGCTCGCCGGGCGAATACGCGCTGCGCGGCTCGCTGTTCGATGTGTGGCCCATGGGCACGCAGGCCCCCCTGCGCATCGACCTGTTCGACGATGAGATCGAGAGCATCCGGCATTTCGATCCGGAGACGCAGCGCTCGCTGGAGAAGATCGACAAGCTGGAGCTGCTGCCCGCCCGCGAGGTCCCCCTCGACAAGGACGCGGTCACCCAGTTCCGGCGCCGGTTCCGCACGCGCTTCGAGGGCGACCCGACGCGCTCGAGCCTCTACCGCGGCGTGAGCGAAGGCCATGCCTCACCCGGCGTGGAGTTCTACCTGCCGCTGTTCTACGACCAGACCGCCACACTCTTCGAGTACCTGCCCGCGAAGGTCGTGGTGCTGACGGATGGCGGCGTACCGGCTGCCCTGGAGTCGGTGTGGAACGGCATCGCCGGTCGCTACGAAGATCGGCGCCATGACATCGAGCGTCCGCTGCTGGCCCCGGCGGAACTGTTTCTGGCCCCTGCAGAGGTGCTGGAGCGCCTGTCGGGCAAGCCGGAGATCCTCGTGTCGCTCAATGCGGCCGCCCCTGACCCGGGCGGTTTGCGCGGCACGGACCTGCCGGTGGCCCCGCCCCGCCCCCTGCGCCTGGATGCGCGCGCGGCTGAACCCATGGGCCCGCTGCTGGATTTCCTGGGCGAGTTTCCGGGACGCGTGATCATCGGCGCCGACTCGCCAGGCCGCCGCGAGGTGCTGAGCGACCTGTTGCGGGCCGCGGGCCAGTCGCCCCGGATCCTGGCCGGGTGGCAGGAATTCACCACGACGCAGGATCGGCTCTCGCTGATCACCGCGCCCGACGTCGGCGGCCTCGCGCTGCTGAACCCACCGGTGGCCTTTTTCGCCGACACCCAGCTGTTCGGGCAACGCGCGCGCCAGGAACGGCGCCGTCGCCGCGCCGCACTCGACCCCGAGGCGATTCTGCGTGACCTGCAGGACCTGACCGCCGGCGCACCGGTGGTGCACGAGGAATACGGGGTCGGTCGTTATGTCGGCCTGCAGGTCATGGAAGTGGCCGGCCAGTTGGGCGAGTTCCTGGTCATCGAGTACCAGGGCGGCGACCGCATCTATGTGCCCGTCAGTGCGCTGCACCTGGTCAGCCGTTATACCGGCGCTGCGCCAGAGTCAGCACCGCTGCACAAGCTCGGCTCGGAACAGTGGGCCAAGGCAAAGAAGAAGGCCACCGAGCAGATCCGTGATGTGGCGGCAGAACTGCTCGACCTGTATGCGCGGCGCCAGGCGCAGAAGGCGCTGGCACTGAAGGTCGACGAGCGCGAATACCAGGCCTTCGCCGCGGCGTTCCCGTTCGAGGAAACCCCGGACCAGGCCGAGGCCATCGCCAATGTGCTGAAGGACATGGCCGGCGAGCGGCCGATGGACCGCATCATCTGCGGCGACGTGGGCTTCGGCAAAACCGAAGTGGCCGTGCGCGCGGCGTTCGCCGCCGTGCAGGCCGGCAAGCAGGTGGCGGTGCTCGTGCCCACCACGCTGCTGGCCGAGCAGCACGTCACCACCTTCCGCGACCGCTTCGCCGACTACCCGGTGCGCATCGAGTCGCTGTCGCGCTTCCGGGCCGGCAAGGAATCGCGCGCCACGCTCGATGCCTTGACCGACGGCAAGGTCGACATCGTCGTGGCCACGCACCGCTTGCTGCATGCCGATGCGCGCTTCAAAGACCTGGGCCTGATGATCATCGACGAGGAACACCGCTTCGGGGTGCGCGACAAGGAAAAGCTCAAGGCCCTGCGCGCCGAAGTGCATGTGCTGACGCTCACCGCAACGCCCATCCCGCGCACGCTGAACATGGCGCTGGGCGGACTGCGCGAGCTCTCGCTGATCACCACGCCGCCCCCGGCCCGCATTGCGATCAAGACCTTCGTCACCGAGTGGGATGGCATGGCGATCCGCGAGGCGGCCATGCGCGAACTGCGCCGCGGCGGGCAGATCTACTTCGTGCACAACGAAGTGCAGACCATCGAGAAAATGGCCGATGACCTGCGCCAGCTGATCCCCGAGGCCAGCATCCGCGTCGGCCATGGGCAGATGCGCGAGCGCGACCTGGAACAGCTGATGGTGGATTTCTACCACCGGCGCTTCGACATCCTGCTGTGCACGACGATCATCGAGAGCGGCATCGACGTGCCGACGGCCAACACCATCATGATCAACCGCGCCGACAAACTCGGCCTGGCGCAACTGCACCAGCTGAGGGGCCGCGTGGGCCGCTCGCACCACCGCGCCTATGCCTACCTGCTGGTGCCCTCGCGCCGCAGCCTCACGCCCGACGCGGCGCGACGCCTGGAAGCGATTGAGTCCCTGGAAGAACTGGGCGCGGGCTTTGTCCTGGCCACGCATGACCTGGAGATCCGCGGCGCGGGTGAGTTCCTGGGCGAGTCACAGAGCGGCGAACTGAGTGAAGTCGGCCTGTCGATGTACCTGGACATGCTCGAGCGGGCGGTCAAGGCGATGAAGGAAGGCCGCGAGCCGGACCTGAATCGGCCGCTGGCTGCCGCCACCGAGGTCAACTTGCACCTGCCGGCCCTGCTGCCGGAGGCCTATGTCGCCGACGTGAACATGCGCCTGAACCTCTACAAGCGCATCGCGGCGGCCAGCGACGCCCCCGCGCTGGATGAGCTGCAGGCCGAGCTGGTGGACCGCTTTGGCGACTTGCCGATCCAGGCCGCCACGCTGCTGCGCGTCGCGCGGCTGACGCTCGCGGCACGGGCCGCGGGCATCCGTCGGCTGGATGTCGGGCAGCAGTCCAGCTATGTGGTGTTCGAGACCGAGAACCGCGTTGATCCGGTGCAGCTGATCAAGCTGATCCAGAAAGAGCCGCGCATCTACCGGCTGGAAGGGTCGCTGAAGCTGCGCATCGGGCTGGGCGGCGGTGATGCCGACCGGGCCGACATTGCCCAGGCCCTGATGCACCGCCTGCTGGCCCCCGCCGCGCCGCCGGCCGGCAAGCGCTAGAATGCGGTTCATGAACCCACCCGGCTGTTCGAACATGCTCCTGACCCGCAGGCAGGCCACCTTGGGCCTGCTGGCCGCGGGCACGGCCCTGGTGCTGTCTCCGGCCGGCGCCCAGCAGGCCGCCGAGAGCCAGGCCGGCTTCTATGCCGTAGAAATTGTGGTCTTCCGCGGCACTGGCGGGACTGCCGGGGAGGACCTGGCCGTGGCACCCCGCAACCTCAGCCAGGACAACGATGCCACTGCGGCAGGCACTGCCCGCAGTGCGCGGCTGGGTGAGGTGCTGCCCGCATCCCGGCGCAAGCTTGCCGATGTGGCCGCACGACTCAATGCCAGTAGCGGACATCGGGTGATCGCGCACGCCGCGTGGACGCAGACCGCAGGGGCCTGGAACGCCGGCAGCGGCCTGACCGCCGAGCAACTGGGGCTGTCGGCAGCGGGCCTCACGGGCGTGGTCCAGCTGGAGCGTGGCCAGTACCTGCACCTGGGGTTCAACCTCAGCTATGCGCCGGCCGCCGGTGCGCGCTACACACTGGCCGAGATGCGCCGCATCCGGGTCGGAGAGCGCAACTACTACGACCATCCCGCCTACGGCATCGTGGCCGTGGTGACGCCGCTGACGGGCGCAGAAGCGCGCTGAGGCTCAGCGCCCAGGCAGGGCTGCCTCCGCCTCGCGGACCAGCGGACCGCTGTCGGTGTCGTCGCGCGTTGGCACCCGCGTCGCGACCCCCGCACTCACCGTGATGAATTTCGGACCCACCGCGTGGGGATGGTGGATGCGCAAGTCGGCCACCCGCTGCACCACGGTTTGCACATAGGCGGCAATGCCTTCGGGGATCACCGGGCCGGCCAGTACGGCGACGCAAGCCGCATCCCAGCGCCCCACCACATCCACGCCGCGGCGAAAACTCAGGCTGATGAGACGCGCAATCCGCCGCACCACGGCATCGGCTGCGCCAGGACCGAAGGTCTCGGCATAGCGGTCGAGGCTCTCGATGTGGAAAAGCACGAGCGTCAGGGGACGCTCTTCGCGTCGCGCTGTGGCCCAGTCACGCGCCATGAGTTCCTCAAACCAGCTGCGCGACAACAGGCCCGAGACCCGATCCTCACGCCCACTCGCGGGCTGCTGCTCGGCAGGTCGCTCCGGCGATTTGATGCGGTCGCTGACATCGCGGTAGTAGGCGACGAAATGGGAGAGCGCACCGCCCTCGTCGCGCAGCGGTTGCACCTGGATCTCTGCCCACCGCATCGAGCCATCCTTGCGGTAGTTGCGCAGCGTGACCCGGCCGCCCTCACCGCTCGCGATGCAGTCCCGCAGGCGGCGGCTGCCCTCCTGGTCCGTGTCAGCCCCATGCAGCAGCCGGGGATTGCGCCCCAGCAATTCGCCGCTGCTGTACCCGGAAAACCGCTCGAAAGCAGGATTCGCGTAGACCACGGGATGATCCGGCTGCCGCGCATCGCAAACCAGGATGCCCTCCGGCGCCCCGTCGATCATCAGGGCCATAACGGTGCCGGACAGCTGCAGCATCGGTTTATCTCCGGTCGAGTGTCCGCTCGGGTGGCTGGGCACAGCGCGCCAGCCATTCCTGACCGGCCTGGTACTGCGGCGATGCCTGCAGCGCATCGTGGGACAGCCCACCCTTGCCGCGCATCCGCACAACACGCAGCTGGCTGGCCGGCGCAGTCTCGACGCGCAGGCCGTCCAGCACCTGCACGACACTCGCCCGATCGTTGCAGACCGGCAGGATGTCGCAGCCTGCGGCCAGCGCGGCCTCCGCGCGCGCAACAATGTGGCCCATCGCACCGGCGCCAGCCATCGACAGGTCATCGGCAAACACGACACCCTGGAACTGCAAGTCGCCGCGCAGCACGTCGCCCACCCAGCGACGCGAGAAGCTGGCGGGCACCTGGTCCACCTGCGGATAGAGCACGTGGGCCATCATGACGGCGGGCAGGTCATTGGCAATGAGCCGGCGGTACGGGGCGATATCCGGTTCGAGGTCGGCCAGGCTGCGCGGGTCCACCGGCAGCGCCAGGTGCGAGTCGGCCACCACGGCGCCATGTCCGGGAAAGTGCTTGGCCGTTGCGGCCATGCCGGCCTCGCGCATGCCCAGCATCGTGGCCACCGCCAACTGACCCACCGTGTCTGGCTCGGCATGGAAGGCGCGATCACCAATGATGGCCGAGACGCCGTACTCCAGGTCCACGCAGGGCGCGAAGGAAAAGTCGATACCCACCGCGCGCAGCTCCGCGGCCATCAACCAGCCCATGCTACGGGCCAGTGCCACGCCCTGCCGGTGATCGAAAACAAACTCCTGGCCGATGCGGCGCGCCGCCGGCAACACCGAGAAACCCTGCCTGAAGCGCTGCACGCGCCCGCCCTCATGGTCGACGCTGATCAGCAGCGACGGCGAGCGCAGCGATTTGATATCGGCGACCAGCGCCTGCAGCTGCACCGGGTCGGCGTAATTGCGGGTGAACAGGATGACGCTGCCCACCAGCGGATGGCGCAGCAGCTCGCGGTCTTCGGCCGTCAGCGCCAGACCCGCGACATCCACCATCAACGGTCCCAGCGTCATGACTGCACTCCCGGCCCATCCAGCACGGCGACCGATTCGACGTGGTTGGTGTGCGGGAACATGTCGACAATGCCGGCGGCCTTGAGCACGAACCCGTGTTCGCGCACGAGGATGTCGAGGTCACGCGCCAGGCTGCCCGGATGACAGGACACGTAGACCAGGCGACGGGGCGCCAGCTTCGCCACCGTGGGCAGCACGTCGCGCGCGCCCGTGCGCGGCGGATCGATGAGGATGTGCGTGTAGCTGCCGGCGGGCCCCGCCAGTCGCTGGCACTCCGCCGCCGCCTCCTCGCCAGCCAGGTTGGCGGCATGGAAGCGCACGTTCTCCAGCTGGTTGGCGGTAGCGTTGTCCCGTGCCCGCTGCACCAGCGACTCTTCGCCTTCGATGCCCACGACCGAGGCGGCGCGACGGGCCAGCGGCAAAGTGAAATTACCCAGGCCGCAGAACAGGTCCAGCACCCGCGAGCCGGCATCCAGCTCCAGCAGCTCCACGACCCGCGCGATGAGCAGGCGGTTCATCTCGCCGTTCACCTGGATGAAATCGCTGGGCCGGAACTGCAGGCGGATGTCGAAGTCCGGCAGTTCATACCACAGGGGTTCGTCGAGTCCGTCGAGGGTCTCGAGCTTGTGCGGCGAGCCGGCCTGCAGGTAGATGCGCACGTCGTGCTGCTGTTCGAACGCCGCCAGCACCTGCCGGTCAGCCTCGGTCAACGGCAGCAGCGTGCGCAGCACCAGGGCCGTCTGGTTGTCGGCAACGGCCACTTCGATCTGCGGCATACGCATGCGGATCGACAGCTCAGAGACCATCTGCGAGAGCGCGGGGAGCATCTGCCCCACCTTGGGTGCCAGCACTTCGCAGCGGTTGATGTCGGCGACATAGCTGCTGGTGCGCTCGCGGAAACCCACCAGCGAACGGCCCTTGGCCGTGACGTACCGGGCCCCCAGGCGGGCGCGGCGCCGATAGCCCCAGACCGGTCCGCGCAGCGGTGCCAGCCAGGCTTCGGGCGTGACATGGCCCAGGCGCTCCAGCGCATCGCGCAGTTCCTGGTCCTTGTTGCGCAGCTGGGCCTCGTGATCCAGGTGCTGCAGGGCGCAGCCCCCGCACAGGCCAAAGTGTGCGCAGCCAGGCGTCACCCGCTCCGGGGAGGCCTCGAGGATCTCCAGCAAACGCGCTTCGTCGTAGCCCTTGTGCTGGGCATAGCGCTGGAACGAGATCGACTCGCCCGGCAGCGCGCCGGCCACGAAGGCCGTCTTGCCCTCGCGGACGACGCCCTCGCCATCGGAATTGAGCGCCGCCACCGTGCCGGTTTCGGGCTCGCAAAGGCGATGCTTCATCGGGCTGCCAGCATCAGCGTCTTCATCTCGCGCACGGCACTGGCCAGGCCGCTGAACATCGCCCGTGCAATGATCGCGTGACCGATGTTCAGCTCGGCGATTTCCGGGATAGCCGCGACCGGCTGCACGTTGTGGTAGTCCAGGCCATGCCCGGCGTTGACGCGCAGGCCCAGCTCGGCGCCATGGTGCGCGGCGCGCACCAGCCGCCGCAGCTCGCGTGTGCGTTCGGCACCCGAGGCTTCGGCGTAACGGCCCGTGTGCAGCTCAATGGCTGCGGCCCCGGCGGCCACCGCCGCATCCAGCTGCGCCTCCTCCGGATCGATGAACAGCGAGACGCGGATGCCGGCAGCACTCAGCTCCCCGGTGGCCGCCTTGATGGCGGCCATGCCACCCACCACGTCCAGCCCTCCCTCGGTGGTGACTTCCTGTCGGCGTTCCGGCACCAGGCAGCAGTCCGCAGGGGCCAGTCGCAGGGCAATCGCCACCATCTCATCGGTGACAGCCATCTCCAGGTTGATGCGGGTCTGCAGCAGATCACGCAATGCGAAGGGATCGCGGTCGATGATGTGCCGGCGGTCTTCGCGCAGGTGCATCGTGATGCTGTCGGCACCGGCCTGTTCGGCCACCAGCGCGGCATGCACCGGATCGGGGTGACGGCCGCGGCGCGCCTGGCGCACGGTAGCAACATGGTCGACGTTGACGCCAAGGGCGATCGCACGCCGCGCGCCAGGGGTTTCGTGGGTATTCATCAGGCCGATTGCCTCAACTGGAACAATGAACGGGCGACCTTGCGGGTCTTCAGGCTACGTCCCTCGAGGCATTGCCCGAGCGCGACGCGCAGCAGCAGGCGCGCCTGCTCGAGCTCGGCCGGATCCTCAAGCCGCTCCTCGGCCAGGCTGCGAAGCGTGGCTCCCGAGATGCGACCCGGGCTGTCGGCCACGGCGTCGTGCAGGCCGTCAGACGGCCGGTAGTGATAATACTTGCTGTCGGCGACGCCCTCACCGTCCGCGACGCCGGCCAGATCGATGCCGTAGCCCAGCGTGTCCAGCAGGCGCTTCTCGAACAGGCGCAGCTCGCGCTCGAGCTTCGCGCCCGCCTTCAAGGCGAGCAGGGCGCGATGGTAGTGTCTGAAGATCTCTGGCTGTGGGTCGTGACGTACCGTCAGCGTCATCACCAGCTCGCTGAGGTAGAAGCCCGACAGGATGCAGGACGGCGGCAGCGGCGCGTTGGGCGCGTCCTCCCCCGGATCGAGTTCAGCGGCGGTCAGCTGGGGCGCCTCACCGCGACCGGTCCAGGAAAACAGCAACGGTACAAAGGGCTGCAGCACGCCGGCCAGCTTTGATTTCGGACCGCGCACACCGCGCGCAAAAACGGACAGGCGACCGTGGTCGCGAGTCAGGACTTCCAGGATGCGGCCCGTGTCGCGCCAGGGCTGGTGGTGCAGCAGATAGCCCGGCGTCAACGCGATGCGGCGTCCCGCCTGGCTCATTCCAGGCCGAGCTGGCGCAGCGCCTGCGCGTTGTCCGCCCAGTCCTCGCGGACCTTTACCCACAACGTCAGGTGCAGGCGCTGCCCCAGGATCGCGTTGAGTTCGTGCCGTGCCTGGGTGCCGATGCGCTTGAGCCGTTCGCCCTTGGCACCGATGACGATGGGCTTCTGACCTTCGCGGTCGACCCAGATCACCGCCGAGACCACCTTCTGGCCGTCTTCCTCGCCGATGCCTTCAATCTCGACCGCCACGCCGTAGGGGACTTCCTGGTTCAGCTCGATGGTGAGCTTCTCGCGAATGACTTCGGCAATGCGGAAACCTTCGCTGCGATCCGTGCGCTGCTCTGGCGGGAACAGGGGCGGTGACACGGGCAGGTTGCGGGCGATCAGGGCCCGCAGGCGCACCATGTGGTCGGGCTTCAGGGCCGACAGCGGCATCACGTCGACGAAGGCATGCTTGGTGGCCAGCATCGCGAGGAAGGGCAGCAGCTGCCCCTTGTCCGGGACGCGATCCACCTTGTTGACCAGTGCGATGACCGGCTGCCCGGATGCAGCAGCCCGCGACAGGGCCAGTTCGTCCTCGTCGGTAAAGCGCAGTGCTTCGACCACGAAGATCACCAGGTCCGCGTCCAGCGCAGCCGCCGCTGCCGTGCGGTTCATGGCCTTGTTGAGGGCGCGACTGCCGTGGTGGTGCAGGCCTGGCGTGTCGACGAAGGCGATCTGCGCCTCGGGCATGTTTACCAGGCCCAGGACGCGGTGACGCGTGGTCTGCGGCCGTGGCGTGACAATGGACAGCTTCTCGCCCACCAGCGCGTTGAGCAGCGTGGACTTGCCCACATTGGGCCGGCCCACCAGGGCTGCAAAACCACAGCGGAAGTCAGTCGTCGATTCTTCGGTATTCATGCGCCTTTGACCTGCGGCAGCTGCGCGAGGACACCCTCGGCCGCCGCCTGTTCTGCCCGGCGCCGGCTCAGGCCGACACCTTCGAATTCAATGTTCCGCCCGGCGAAGTCCTGCCCCTGCAGGATGACCCTCGACCTGGCGGGGAAATCCACCCTGCATCGCACCCAGAAGGTCTGCGCATGCGGCTCACCCTCCACCCGTTCCAGCACATAGGCTGGTAGGGCCACCGCGCGGGACTGCAGCAATTCCTGCAACCGCGTCTTGGCATCTTTGCTCTCTGCCTCGGCATCCAGCCGCGCCAGCACCGGCGCGAACAGCCGCAGCACCAGTGCCCGCGCAGCATCCAGCCCCGCGTCCAGGAACACTGCCCCGATCAGCGCCTCGGTGGCATCAGCCAGGATCGATTCGCGCCGGAATCCGCCCGTCTTGAGTTCGCCACTGCCCATCTGCAGCTGATCGCCGATGCCAAGCAAGGCGCCGACTTCGGCCAATGGCTGGCTGCTGACCACGCGCGACCGCAGGCGACTGAGCTGCCCCTCGTCGGCCTTCGGGAACATCGAAAACACCTGCTCGGCCACCAGCAGATTGAGAACCGAATCGCCGAGGAACTCCAGGCGTTCGTTATTCAGCCCCGCAGCACTGCGATGGGTCAGCGCACGCCTAAAAAGCGCCGGGTCCCGGGGCGCATAGCCCAGCACCTGGCGCAGCCAGGCCTCTGGACCCCAGACCTGCTGTATTCCGGCTCCGGCAGGTTCAGCCACCCGGCCTCACTTGAAAGGTACGACCTTGTCGAACTTCACAACGAGGAAGAGATCCCCGAACAGCGGCACTTCGTCTTCGTACCGTGCTTCGCCGACCCAGACCCCATCCTCGCGGACAAAGGTGATGTTGTCGGCTGTTGGATAATCGATGCCCTCGATGTCCAGCCGTTTGTCGAGCGCGACACGCAACGCAACGGCCGTTATCTGCGCATCGCCACCATACTCATGGGACATCTGGGTCAGTGTGCGGCTGACCTTGGTGTAGGTCAGGTAGATCGGCGTCAGCCGGATCCCCGCGTACAGCATGATGGCAAATGGCAGCAGCAGCACCATCCAGCCCAGGAACGTCACGCCCTTCTGCCTGTTACGCATGCGACTCTCCCCCTTGCTCAGTCAATCCGCTTGCCGACGCGGCCCCAGATCGGCCCACCGCTGCGCTGCAGGTCCCAGTTGAACCAGATGCGCTGCGCCTTGCCGATGAGGTTTGCCTCAGGCACGAAACCGAAGTAGCGACTGTCGGCGCTATTGTCCCGGTTGTCACCAATCATGAAATAGTGGCCCGCAGGCACTTCGATCTCGATGATGTCGCCCCGGTCCGGGCCGCCCGGCGGATCGGCCAGACACACATAGCCGCGGTCCATGTTGCGGTTGCAGGACGGCAACGGTGTTGTGGCCAGGTCGCCCAGCGTGTGGCAGCTCAGCGTCTCGTGCTGGTGTTCACCCAGCGTCTCGCGGGACCACTGCATGCCTTGGTAGCAGCCATCGGAATAGCCGCCGAGGTCCTGCCACGGTGCCACCTGGCCGTTGATGTAGATCTGGTCACCCTGGATCTTCACATGGTCGCCAGGCAGGCCCACCAGCCGTTTGATGTAATTGATGGCCGGATCGGGCGGGAAGCGGAACACGATGACATCACCGCGCTTCGGGTCCTCGTTGGCCACGATGCGGGTGTTGATCACCGGCAACCGTAACCCGTAGGCAAACTTGTTGACGACGATGAAGTCACCGGCAAACAGGGTCGGCATCATCGAGTCGGAAGGAATACGGAAAGGCTCGAACACAAACGTGCGCAGCACCAGCACGGCCAGCGCCACAGGGAAAAAGCTGCGCGCGTAGTCCACGATGCCCGGCTCGGGGCTGGCCATCACCGGCTTGCCGGCCTGTGCGGCCGACTTGTTACGCAGGCGGCGCAGCAGCAGCGCATCCACGCCATAGACGATGCCAGATACGGTGGAGACCACCACCAGCACCAGGCTGAAGTCCAGCCGATCAGAGCGCAGCAGGCGCACGACCCCGGCACAGACCAGCACCGGCAACACGCCATAGACGGCCCGCAGGAACGCAGGGTCCGGCGGATGCCCGGGATGCGCCAGCAGACGCCGCCGCGGACGCAGGAACCAGTCGTCTACCAGCGCCACCAGGCCCACTGGCACCAGTAGCCAGGCCAGGATCTCGATCAATTGCATCAGCACGCGCGCGCTCCTGACTGACTCACTTGCGACCCACCTGGAGCACCGCGAGGAAGGCTTCCTGCGGGATCTCGACCGAACCGACCTGCTTCATGCGCTTCTTGCCCTCTTTCTGCTTCTCGAGCAGCTTGCGCTTGCGCGAGAGATCGCCGCCGTAGCACTTGGCGAGCACGTTCTTGCGCAATGCCTTGACGCTGGCGCGCGCGACGATGGCCGAGCCGATCGCCGCCTGGATGGCGATGTCGAACATCTGCCGCGGAATGAGTTCCTGCATCTTGTCGACCAGCTCGCGGCCGCGATGGTAGGCGTTCTCGCGATGCACGATGATCGACAGTGCATCGACCTTGTCGCCGTTGATCAGCACATCGAGCTTGGACAGCGGCGCCGACTGGAAATGGCTGAACTCGTAGTCGAACGAGGCATAGCCGCGCGTCGCGCTCTTGAGGCGGTCGAAGAAGTCGAGCACCACTTCGGCCAGCGGCAGCTGGTACTGCAAGGACACCTGGGTGCCCAGATACAGCATCTTCTTCTGCGATCCGCGCTTCTCGCTGCACAGTTGCAGTACCGAGCCCACATGCTCGGGCGGCACGAGGATGTTCGCCGTGATGATCGGCTCGCGCAGGTCGGCAATGAGGTTCTGCGCCGGCAGCTTGGAGGGGTTGTCGACGTATTCCAGCGCGCCATCGGTGCGCTCTACTTCGTAGATCACGGTGGGCGCGCTGGTGATGAGCTCGAGGTCATACTCGCGCTCCAGCCGCTCCTGCACGATGTCCATGTGCAGCAGGCCGAGGAAGCCGATGCGGAAGCCGAAGCCCAGCGCCGTCGACACCTCGGGCTCGTAGTGCAGCGCCGAGTCGTTGAGCTTGAGCTTGGCCAGTGCATCGCGGAAGGACTCGTAGTCCTCGGTGTTGACCGGGAACACACCGGCGAACACGCGTGGCTGCACCTGCTTGAAGCCGGGCAACGGCGTGTCGCTGCCCCGGGTTTCGGTGGTGATGGTGTCGCCGACCGGCGCGCCATCAATCTCCTTGATGCCCGCGATGACGAAGCCCACCTCGCCCGCCGACAGCTCGCGCAGCGACAGCGACTTGGGCGTAAAGCGCCCCAGCTTGTCGATGATATGGCTGCGACCGGTGGTCATGACCTTCATCTTCTCGCCGACCCGCAGCGTGCCGTTGACCACGCGCACCAGCGACACGACGCCGACATAGTTGTCGAACCACGAATCGATGATCAGGGCCTGCAGCGGCGCGGCCGGATCGCCCTTGGGGGCCGGAATGCGGCGCACGAGCTCTTCGAGCAGTTCGTCGACGTTCTCACCCGTCTTGGCCGACACGCGGATGGCTTCCTGCGCATCGATGCCGATGATTTCTTCGATTTCCTTGATGACCTTGTCGGGGTCCGCGGAGGGCAGGTCGATCTTGTTGAGGACCGGCACCACTTCCAGGCCCTGCTCCAGCGCCGTGTAGCAGTTGGCGACGCTCTGCGCCTCGACGCCCTGCGCCGCATCGACCACCAGCAGCGCGCCCTCGCAGGCCGCCAGGCTACGCGAGACTTCATACGAGAAGTCGACATGCCCCGGGGTGTCGATGAGGTTGAGCTGATAGGTCTGGCCGTCGCGCGCGGCATAGTGCAGCGTGACGCTCTGGGCCTTGATGGTGATGCCCCGCTCGCGCTCCAGGTCCATGTTGTCCAGGACCTGTGCCTCCATCTCGCGATCGGCGAGGCCGCCGCAGAGCTGGATCAGACGATCGGCCAGCGTGGACTTGCCATGGTCGACGTGGGCAATAATCGAGAAATTTCTAATGAGCTGCATCAAGGCCCGCCATGGCACCGTAGGGAGATCGGCGCCCTGCGGCGCGGGCCGGATTATAGCTTGCGGAAGGCCCTACCGTGGCCGCAACAGCCGGACCAGCTCCTGGGGGTCCAGCCGGTGTTGGCACACTTTGACGTCATCCAGCAGCAGGACGGGCACATCGATGCCATAACGGCGCGCCAGCAGGGCGTCGGAATCGACGTCCCGCACCTGGATGGGTGGCAAGTCGACGGAGGTGCCCAGGTGCGCCAGCTCGACCAGCATCTCCTCGCACAGCTCGCAGCCATCGCGTGACAGCACCGTCAGCTGCGGGCCCGCGGATGCGGTGGGCGGCGTGGCCATCAGGGACGCAGCGCACCGGGCGCAGGGACCGGCTCCGCAACAGGCCGCAGGGACTCTGCAATCGCCTTGACCGTGGCCGGGGGCACCTCCCCCACGGCGGTGAGACGGAAACCCTCGAAAACGGTCGTGTAAGCGGACGCCGCACCCAGCTGGGCGGGACCCTGTGCCTTGCGCGGCGTGCCATTGCGCGAAATGGCCGGTGGCGTGCCTGCGCTCTCGATAAAGACGGAAACCGTTGCCAGCCCATCGGTAAACACCAGGTGCGAGGACGGCTTGGGCGGGCCAGGCAGGCCGACAACGCCGCCAGCGCCGCGCCGGAACCCGGGCGGCAGGGACTGGGCAGACCAAGCCTGCAGTTCGCCAGGCTTGAAGGTAGGAGGCTCGCGCCGCAGCCAGCGGAAGCCTTCGGTGTTGACCTCGGCCTTGAGCAGATCATCTTCGATGCGCGCAGGCATGGTGACGCTGGCAAAGGTGATCTGCTCAATGATCTCGCCACTGAGGCTGGACAGCTGGGTCTTCACGGGCATGAAGGTCTTCTCATCGATCCACAGCCGGTAGCCATAGCGGAAGGTGTCGCGCGGGGCGACCGTAATAACCCGTGTGGGGCGGCCCTGGACGCGACTGCGCTCTACGCCCTGTACGTCGTAGTTGGCCTGCGAGGCGCCATCGAAACCGGGCAGACCACCGATGAAGCCCAGGCTACGCGGACGCTTCTCGACCACCACGATGCGATGATCCGGAAAATAGCCGATGAGCTCGTTGCCATCGCGGACAAACTCGCGCCCCGACCCATCGGTGGAGACCAGCCGCTCGGTCAGGTGGCCGTCCTGGATGCGATGGATGATGCGCATCGTCTCGCGGTGCTGGCCAAGCTGATGGACAAACACGCCATCGTAATTGCGGTCCGCCAGCACCTGATTCATGCGCCCGACCCACGCCAGCGGGTCGTCGGCGGCCGCCAAGGCCAGCCCCGGCAGCACGCAAACGGCCACGATCCCGGCGAGCAGGAAGCGGCCCAGACGAGGCAGGCACGGAGCCTTGGCGTTAGCGGCGCGCACCAACCTCAGCCTCCGTCATTTCGACGGTGTTTTCCGATGGGTCGAAATTTCCCGACATCACGGTGGTCAGCGGACTGAACCGGGCAACAGGTGTGGTGTATTCGCTATGGGCCACTACATAGTTGACCAAGGGCGAAGACAGGCGCTGTCCGGTCGGTTGCGACGCCAGCGAGGTGGTATCCAGCGGCGTCGTGTAACTGGGCGCTGGCGTCTCGCGCCGCGCGACCTGCGCGGGGGCAGCCTCTGTCGCCTGACGGGACACGGCGGCCGCCTGGGGCGCGATGGCAGCTGCCAATCGCTGCGCGGACAGCGGCTCTGAAAGGCCCGGCGCCTGCACCCGCAACACGCCAATCACTGCCACCGCGATGCTTGCCGCCAGCGCCGCGCCCCAGGCCAGCCTGCGCGGAGCGCCGGCGCTGACCGACGACGGCTGAACGGCGACAACCGGTGCCGACAACGTTGCTTCGGATTCCAGCTGGCGGCGCAGGCGCGCGGCCACGTCGCCCTGCCCCCCGGACCGCTGCAGCAAGGGCTCGCCACGCAGGCTCGCGCCGATCAGCGCGTAGCGTTGCCAACTGGTCTGCAGGGCGGGGTCTTTGAGCAGGCGCCGCGTGACCAGGCCGGACTGGGCGGCATCGAGTTCCCCGTCAAACAGGGCCGACACCTGACTGCTGCTTTCCATTTCGCTCATCCCAATTCCTCCGCTCGCCCCAGGCCGCCGTCAAATACATGGGCAAGTTTGCGATCTATGGCCTCGCGCGCGCGGAAAATCCGCGAACGCACCGTGCCGACCGGACATTCCATTGCCGCGGCGATTTCCTCGTAACTCAGGCCTTCCAGCTCGCGCAGCACGATGGCGGTGCGCAGGTCTTCGGGCAGGGCATCGATCGCGGTATTCACGATCGTGCGGATTTCCTCCGTCAGGACCAGGGCTTCCGGCGTTTCGGTATCGGCCAGCCGCCCCTGCATGTCGTAGGAGTCCTCGGTGTTCTGCAGATCCAGGTCGTATTCGACCGGGCTGCGTTTGCGCGCGACGATGGCGTTCTTGGCCGTGTTGATCGCGATCCGGTACAGCCAGGTGTAGAAGGCGCTGTCGCCCCGGAAATTGGGCAACGCCCGGTAGGCCTTGATGAAAGCCTCCTGGGAAACGTCTTCCGCATCGGCCGGGTCGCGCATGTACCGCATCACCAGCTTGACCACCTTGTGCTGGTATTTGCGGACCAGCAGATCGAACGCGCTCTTGTCCCCACGCTGGACACGCTGCACCAATTCAAGGTCGCTGCTGTCCACGCTCATAGGCAGAATCGAACTCCCGCGTGGCGGTCGTTCGCCGTGCAAGGTAGATAGACCGGGTAGCCGGCGGAAAGTTCGACGGCCCTCGAACCCCTGCTGAGCTTATCCCAGAGTGCGGGGCACCGAGGGGCGGAGCAGGAGGCGGCGGCGTAGGGCCGAAAAGGCGGCCGGGTCGCACTGGCGGCGCCCCAGGAAGACATAATAGCGACGCCTGCCTTGCAGGACGAGCCAGAGAAAGCCGCTGCTGCCGAGGCTGGACGGGTGCAGCGTGACCGCGTCGCTGTAGCCCCCGGCCAGGTCAACGGCAAAGCCGCCCTGGTCGTCCCAGCGCAGCTGGCGGACCGCGCCAGCGCCGCGCAGGAACAGGCTTTGCGCCAGAGCAGAGCCACTGACGGCAAGGACTGCGGCAGCCAGGAGGCCACGGTAGCCGGCGCCAGGGCCACCGGCCAGCCAGGCTGAGAGCGGCAGCGACACACCAAAGGCGAGGGCCAGGATCTGGCAGACCGGCACAGGCCGGACGCAGAGCGCACCGTGGGGCATGCGCCGCGCCCGCCGACCTGAGCGGGCGGGCACACCCTCATGGGCGGGTGCGTCCGGCCTGGAGGTCAGCGATGAGGGCCTGGAGGGCCGGATCGGTAGTGGTTTCACCCGCCACGAGATACGCGAGGATCTGCGGATCCGGCAATTCCAGAAAGTCCTCGAAGAGCTGCCTTTGTGCCGCGGTGGCGGCCGGCCAACACTCCCGCAGGTAGCGCACCAGCAAGAGGTCGAGTTCCTTCATGCCGCGCCGGCAGCGCCAGGTCAGCCGCCCCTGCTGGGCGGCTTCGGTTTCGGATGCGTTCAGTGCTGACGCTCCGCCATCATCTGCTTGAGCTCGCCAATGGCCTTGGCGGGATTGAGGTCCTTCGGGCAGGCCTCGGCGCAGTTCATGATGGTGTGGCAGCGGTAGAGGCGGAACGGATCTTCCAGCGCATCGAGCCGCTCGCCGGTGGACTCGTCACGGCTGTCGATGATCCAGCGATAGGCGGCAAGCAGGGCCGCAGGGCCCAGATAGCGGTCGGAATTCCACCAATAGCTCGGGCAGGAGGTGGAGCAGCAGGCGCACAGGATGCAGGCCGACGGACCGTCGATCTTTTCCTGGTCTTCCTTGGACTGCAGGCGCTCGCTATCGGGCGGCGCGGTGGAACGGGTGCTGAGCCAGGGCTTGACGGCCGCGTACTGCGCATAGAACTGCGTGAGGTCGGGCACGAGGTCCTTGATGACCGGCATGTGCGGCAGCGGGTAGATCTTGACGTCGCTGGAGGCCACTTCTTCGCAGGCCTTGGTGCAGGCCAGCGTGTTCACGCCATCGATGTTCATGGCGCAGGAGCCGCAGATGCCTTCGCGGCAGGAGCGGCGGAACGCGAGCGTCGGATCGATCTCGTTTTTGATCTTGATCAGCGCGTCGAGAACCATCGGGCCGCAGGCGGCCATGTCGACTTCGTAGGTGTCGATGCGCGGGTTCGCGCCGCTGTCGGGATCGAAGCGGTAGATGCGGAACTTGCGGACCTTTGTGGCGCCCTCGGGCGCCTTGTGGGTCTTGCCGTTCTTGTTGACCCGGGATCCAAGCGGAAGCAGGAATTCGGCCATTCTGGTGTCCTGAAGTAGTGCCGGCGTGTCAGTAGGTGCGCGCTTTGGGCGCGACCGTCTCGACATCGGTCGTGAGCGTATTCAGATGCACGGGACGGTAGTCCATGCGCGTCGTGCCAGTGGGTTCGACCCAGCACAGCGAATGCTTCATCCAGGTCGCGTCATCGCGGTTGGGGAAGTCTTCGCGCGCATGGGCCCCGCGGCTTTCCTGGCGGTTGCCGGCCGAGACGATCGTGGCGGTGGCCTGCACCAGCAGGTTGTCCAGCTCGAGCGTCTCGATGAGGTCGGTGTTCCAGATCAGGCTGCGGTCGCTGACCTTGACGTTGGCGAAGCTGGCAAAGGTCTGGGCGAGCTTGGCCTTGCCTTCGTCCAGCGACTGCTGGGTGCGGAACACCGCGGCATCGCTCTGCATGATCTTCTGCATTTCCAGACGAATGGCGGCCGTACCGCGATCGCCATTGGCGTTGCGCAAAGTATCGAGCCGCGACACGGCCAGGTCGGCGCCGTCCTTGGGCAGCGCACGGTGGGCGGTGCCGGGCTTCACCAGTGAAGCGCAATGGCGCGCAGCCTCGCGGCCGAAGACCACCAGGTCGAGCAGCGAGTTGGAACCCAGGCGGTTGGCACCGTGCACGGAGACGCAGGCGGCCTCGCCCACGGCCATCAGGCCCGGCACGATCGTGTCGGGCGCACCGGCGCGGCCGTTGACGACTTCGCCGTGGTAATTGCAGGGGATGCCGCCCATGTTGTAGTGAACGGTCGGCAGCACCGGAATCGGCTCGCGGTTGACGTCGACACCGGCAAAGATGCGGGCCGTCTCGGCGATGCCCGGCAGGCGCTCTTTGATGACATCGGGACCCAGGTGTTCCAGGTGCAGGTGGATGTGGTCGCTGTGCGCACCCACGCCACGGCCATCGCGGATCTCCATCGTCATCGCGCGGCTG
Source organism: Pseudomonadota bacterium (assembly GCA_947453065.1). Lineage (GTDB taxonomy): Bacteria > Pseudomonadota > Gammaproteobacteria > Steroidobacterales > Steroidobacteraceae > ZC4RG30. Next base: position 6,995 of record CANGFJ010000011.1, on the reverse strand, counting down.
ACCACGTCGCGGGAGGCGAGGTCCTTGGCGTTGGGCGCATAGCGCTCCATGAAGCGCTCACCCTTGGAATTGGTGACGTAACCGCCCTCGCCGCGTGCGCCTTCGGTGATTAGGCAGCCGGAGCCGTAGATGCCGGTGGGGTGGAACTGCACGAACTCCATGTCCTGCATCGGCAGGCCCGCGCGCAGCACCATGCCGCCGCCGTCGCCGGTGCAGGTGTGCGCCGACGTGGCCGAGAAATACGCTCGGCCGTAGCCGCCGGTGGCCAGCATGGTGGTGTGGCCACGGAAGCGGTGCAGCGTGCCATCGGCCATGTTGAGGGCCACGACACCGCGGCACTCGCCGTTCTCCATGATGAGATCGAGCGCGAAATACTCGATGAAGAACTCGGCCTCGTTCTTCATGGACTGCTGGTAGAGCGTGTGGAGCATGGCGTGGCCGGTGCGGTCGGCCGCGGCGCAGGTGCGCTGGGCGATGCCCTTGCCGTACTCGGTGGTCATGCCGCCGAACGGGCGCTGGTAGATGCGGCCGGCCTCGGTGCGCGAGAACGGCACGCCGTAGTGCTCGAGCTCGATGACCGCGGCAGGGGCTTCCTTGCACATGAACTCGATGGCGTCCTGGTCGCCCAGCCAGTCCGACCCCTTGACGGTGTCGTACATGTGCCAGCGCCAGTCATCGGCACCCATGTTGCCCAGCGCGGCACTGATGCCGCCCTGTGCTGCAACGGTATGGCTGCGGGTCGGGAAGACCTTGGTCAGGCAGGCCGTCTTCAACCCGGCCTCGGCCAGGCCCAGGGTGGCGCGCAGGCCGGCGCCGCCGGCGCCGACGACGATGACGTCGTAGGTGTGATCAGTGAACGTATAGGCAGACATTCAGGAAGCCCCGTGTGGGTCAGTTCGCGACGAACGCGACCTTGAGCACGGCGAAAACGCCGGCGGCCGCGACGAGGACATGAGCAAAGTTGGAAAGCAGCAGGCTGGCGATCTTCAGGCCGTGGCCATGCACGTAGTCTTCAATGACAACCTGCACGCCCAACGAAGAGTGGCTGCAGAGCGTCATCACCAGCAGGCACAGCAGCACCGCGTGCCAGGGGCCCGCGATCCACGCGGCGACGCTGGCATGGTCAAAGCCATGCAGCGCGAGCAGCGAGGCGAGGAACCAGATTGTCAGCGGCAGCAGTGCGACTGCGGTGACCCGCTGCATCCACCAGTGACCCACGCCATTCTTGGCCGAACCGTGCCCCAGCACGCGGCCCAGTGCCGTACCGCCCTTCATGAGCGCACCCCTTCCGGGCAGAAGAACAGGTAGAGGAGTACCCCACCGGCAACGACAGCAAAGGCCACGACAATGGCAGCACTGCGGCGGGCCTGCGCCTTCTCGAAGCCGTAGCCGGCGTCCCAGAAGAGGTGACGGATGCCATTGGCGAAGTGGTAGAGGAAGGCCAGCAGCCAGCCGGCGAGCACGACCTGCAGCAGCCCCTGCCCCATGACAGCAGTGAACCGTGCGTAGGCCGCTTCACCGCCAGCGATGGCCATGAGCCAGCAGACCAGGACGATGAGTCCCGCCGCCAGCGCAACGCCGGTGATGCGGTGAAGGATCGACAGCGCCATGGTGTACGCAAAACGGTACACCGACAGATGCGGCGAGAGGGGTCTAGCAGCCATGCGTTCTACCTTTCAGAAATCGATGCAGCGGCCCTTTTTTTCCCAGTCGCCAAAACGAGTGGGCTCCGGGCCGGCCGGACCACCTATTTCGACGGGCCTGGGCAAGGTTTCCGGCACGATAGCCGGCGCTGGGCCCGAGGCTTCCTGAGGTGCCTTGTCGGCACTGTCTTCATTCAGCTGCATGAGCGGCAATTGTGCCAGAATCTTGGGCCTGAAGTCCTGTCCATACGCATGAGCCCTCATTACATTGCACGCCTTGACGGGTTGGGTGTCGTTCGCCTGACGGGGCCCGATGCCCGTGGCCTGCTGCAGGGCCAGCTGTCCAACGACCTGGATCGCCTGGGCATCGACACCCCACTGCTGGCCGGGCTGCACAACCCACAGGGCCGCGTCATCGCCATCCTGCGTCTGCTGGCTGGTCCGGACGGAGGGGTGCTGGCGGTGCTGCCGCAGGGCCTCGCGCCGCTCGTTGCGACCCGCCTGAAGCGGTTTGTGTTGCGGGCCAAGGTTGTCATCGAGGACTGTAGCGACAGTCACGCCGTGTACGGACTGCAGGAAGGCGAGCAACGCAGCCTGCAGGTGCTGGGGCCCGGCCAGCCGGCACCCGAAGGCATCGCGATGACGGCAGCAGACTGGCAGGCGCGGGACATCGCCCTGGGCCTGCCGCAGGTCTACCCCGCCACGTCCGAGCAATTCGTGGCCCAGATGCTGAACCTCGACCTGGTGGAGGGCATCTCCTTTACCAAGGGCTGCTACACGGGGCAGGAAATCATTGCGCGCGCGCATTACCGCGGCAAGGTGAAGCGGCGGCTGCAACGCTTCCACACCACAGACGCCTCGCCACTGAAGCCGGGAGACCGGTTCAGGTTGGTGGATGGGCGCACGATTGAAGTGATCGATGCCGTTGCGCTGCCAGCTGGTGGACACGACCTGCTGGCCGTCGCACCGTTGTTGGCGCCCACCGCTGAGGGAGAAAACGCCCCGGACCCAGCCGGCCTGCCGCTGCTGCAGACCGAAGCGGCCGCCCTGCCCTACGACCTGCCCGACGCCTAAGGCCGGTCGGCGGGGTTCGAGCTGCCCCGCAGCGTCGCGGCGTTATCGGCCCGACAACGATCACCCAACTGCTTGGCCGCAAAGTCGGCTTCACGCGCCAGCTCTGCCAATTTCGCATCACGCTCGCGCAGGAGTGCCTCGCGCTCCGCAGCACTCGCTGACGCAATGCGCGGCGCGTACTGGGATTGGACGCTGTCCTGCTGGATGCGGTATTGGCCGCGGATTTCAGCCCCTTCGTGCTTGCAGTCACGACTCGTGCGCACCCGCTCACGGGTCTGGCTGCGATCCACGGGCTGCAGGGTGCGCTCGGTGGGCGGGCGCGCCGCCCCGACACCCGGCGGGGGTACGGTTTGTGAGAACACCACTGGCGCCACGAGCGCGCCCGCCATCAGCAGAACCTGCGGAAGGGCAAAGGCGCGTCGTGTGGCCATGGATTTATTCCTGGGTGGTGGAGTCGGAGGGCATGAAGTCCCCGCGACGGACGTGGTACTGCAGCGTCTTGCGGATGGCGGTGTTGAAGTCGGTGGTCGGCGACCAGCCCAGCTTCTCGCGCACCGCATTGATGGCCGGGACACGCACCTGGATGTCCTGATAGTACTGACCGTAGTACGCGTCGGCCGTCACCGTCTCGATCACGGCGGTATCGGCGAGGTGGGCGTACTCGGGAATGGCGCGGAAGCCCTCGACAATCGCCTTGGCCAGGTCGCCCACGGAGATGTCGCTGTTCGGGTTGCCGATGTTGAAGATCTGGCGCGTGGCGCAGCCGTCCTTGTTTTCGATGATGCGCAGCAGGCAGTCGATGGCATCGTCGATATAGGTGAACGAACGGCGCTGGCGGCCGCCATCGACCAGGCGGATGGGGATGCCGTGGAACACGTTGGCCAGGAACTGCGTAAACACGCGCGAGCTGCCTTCCTTCGCCTCGTGGATGTCATCCAGGCGCGGACCGATCCAGTTGAACGGGCGGAACAGCGTGTAGTCCAGGCCATCGCGCACGCCATAGGCGAACATCACGCGATCCAGCAACTGCTTGGAGTTGGCGTAGATCCAGCGCTGCTTGTGGATGGGGCCGTAGACCAGGTTGCTGGTCTGCTCGTCGAGCACCGGATCCGGGCACATGCCGTAGACCTCGGAGGTCGACGGGAAGATCAGGCGCTTTTTGTACTTGGCGCAGAGGCGCACGATGGTGAGGTTGGCTTCGAAGTCCAGCTCGAACACGCGCAGCGGGTCTTTGACGTACTGCGACGGGTTGGCGATGGCCACCAGCGGGACGATCACGTCGCACTTGCGGATGTTGTACTCGACCCACTCGCGGTTGATCGTGATGTCGCCTTCGACGAACTTGAAACGCGGCTCGTTGATGACCTCACCCAGCTTGTTGTCGGCGATGTCCATGCCGAAGACCTGCCAGTCGGTGCGGGCAATGATCGATTCGGTCAGGGCACTGCCAATGAAGCCATTGGCGCCAAGGATGAGGACTTTAAGAGGCATTGTTTATTCCTTGCTCACGAACTGGAAACTAGATCTGTACATCAACGGCCAGGGTGCCCGAGCGACCCGGCACCGTGCCGGCGCGCACCGCGCGCTCAGGCAATTGGCTGGCATCAAGGCCGGCGGCCATGTCGCCCAGCGACACGAATTCGTACCCCTGTCCGCGCCAGCCTGACAGCAGCCGGTCGAACCACGGCGCGAGGCGGCGGCCCTCAAGCTCAGCGTGAAGTGTATAGACATGATCGCCGGACGGCACTGCGGTCTGCCGCAGCAGCCAGGCCACCGGGTCGGCGCCGGCCTCGCCATCCTGGCCGATCAGCTCGTCCAGGGTGGGCAGCGTGGTAGGCAGCTGCAGGCAGCGCAGGGACTGTTCGCCCACTTTCACGCGGAATGGCGCGGTGCCGCGCGTGTCGGAGGCCACGGCAAAGCCCAGCTCCTCCTCGCACAGCAGGGCGGCATCGTTCATCTGCCAGCCAGCGGCCCCGTGGATGCGCGGCGCAAAGCCGAAAATGCCAACGAAGCGGTCGTAGGCCAGGCGCATCTGCTTGCGGGCATAGGCCGCATCCAGGCGCATCAGGTCGTCCTGCCAGCTCGCATGGTCATAGCAGTGCACGCCGACCTCAAACCCTTGTGCGGCGATGCCCCGCAGGATCTCGGCACAGCGTCGGCCGATGTCCGGGCCAGGCAGCAGGGTGCCGTAGAGCAGCGTCCGCAGGCCGTAATGCTCCAGCACGGAGGTGCGCGACACCTTGGACAGGAACCCGGGACGGAACACGCGCTTGATGGCGCGACCCGTGTGGTCGGGTCCGAGCGAAAACAGGAAGGTGGCCGGCACGCCGTGGCGCTTGCAGATTTCTGCGAGCACCGGCACGCCGTGGCGGGTGCCGTCGAGCGTATCGACATCAACTTTCAGGGCGATTTTCATGCGGGAGCCTTGGACGGCAACGCGACCGGACCGGCCACGAACCGGGCTGCCAGCACTGCAATGTCCACGACCTGGCCGGCCACTTCGACTTCGAGCAGGCGCAGCACCGAGCCGTCGCCACAGCGGGCGAAGCAATGGCCATCGCGGGAAAACAGCGCGGGGCCGGCCAGCGCAGGCGCGGCCTCGGCAACGACGCGTGTACGGAAGATGCGCGCTGACTGGTCACCGATGACGGTGCGTGCTGCCGGGAACGGCGGGGCCACCGCCCGCACGAGGTTGTGGATGCGCTGCGCATCCCAGGACCAGTCGATCTCGCCGTCCTGCGGGCGCCGCGCGCCGAAGTAACGGCCGGCCGACAGGTTCTGCACGATGCTGGGCGCAGTACCGGCGAGCACGGCCGGGAGGCAGCGGTGAAGCACGAACTCGCCAGCGGCACAGACTTTGCGAAACACGTCGTAAGCGGTGTCATCGGGCAGGATGGGCACGGCCATCTGGTCGACGAGGTTGCCGGCATCGGGCTTGTCGGCCATGTGGTGCAGGCTGGCGCCGGTCTCGGTGGCGCCCAGCAGCACGGCCCAGTTCACCGGGGCACGCCCGCGGAATTGCGGCAGCAGCGAGCCATGCAGATTGAGCGCGGCACGGCGAGCGCAATCGAGCAGCGCGCGCGGAATCATGCGGCGGTAATAAAACGAGAACAGGAAGTCCGGCGCGCAGGCGGCCACCTTGGCTAGCAGGTCGGCGCCTGATGCGTCCTCGGAGAGATGAACCGGCAGGTCATGCTCGACCGCAAAGCGGTGCAGGCTGGCATACCACTGGGTCTCATTGGGGTCATCGGCGTGCGTGACCACCAGGGACACCGTGACGCCCTGCGCCAGCAGCGTCGCCAGGCAGCGCACACCCACATCGCCATAGCCGAAGACGACGGCGGTGCTCATCGTGGCGCTGTCTCGTCGCCCGGCGCCAGCACGGCCTGGATGCGGTAGCGCGGACGGGCGCGCACCTGCGCATAGATGCGGCCCACGTATTCGCCCAGCAGGCCCACGCCCGCCAGCACCACGCCGATCAGGAAGAAGGCGATGCCGAACAGCGTGAACACGCCCTCCACTTCCGGACCCACGATGAGGCGGCGGATGCCCAGGTAGGCAACGAACAACAGCGACATCAGCGAGATCACGACGCCCAACACCGAGTAGACCTGCAGCGGCACGATGGAGAAACCGGTCATCAGGTCGAAGTTCAGGCGCAGCAACGAGTACATGGAGTACTTGGACTCGCCGGCCTCGCGCTCGGCGTGGGAAACCTGGATCTCAGTGGGAGAACGGGCGAACAGATAGGCCAGCGCCGGGATGAAGGTGTTCATCTCGGGGCAGTCGTTGACGGCATCGACCACGCTGCGCCCATAGGCGCGCAGCATGCAGCCCTGGTCGGTGATGTGGATGCGCGTCGTTCGCTCACGAATGACATTGAGCAGGCGCGAGGGCAGCACACGCCACAGGCTGTCTTTGCGACCACCGCGGATGCTGCCCACATAGTCATGGCCACGGTCGATCTCGGCCAGTAGACGCGGGATTTCCTGCGGCGGATTCTGCAGGTCGGCATCCAGCGTGACGACCACGTCGCCGCGGGAATGTTCGAAGGCCGCAAGGATGGCGTTGTGCTGACCGAAGTTGCCGGCCAGCAGGATGACGCGCGTGACGTCGGGACGCTTCTGGCACTGCTCGCGCAGGATGGCGGCGGAACGGTCGCGGCTGCCGTCATCGACGAACAGCACTTCATAGCTGCGACCCATCGCGTCGAGCACCGGATAGAGCTCGGCAAACAAGCGGTCGAGGCCGTCCTGTTCGTTGTAGACGGGGATGACG
>CANGFJ010000010.1 GCA_947453065.1 Pseudomonadota bacterium | reverse complement strand
GGCGATGATGTAGGTGCCCACGCCCAGGATGCGCCGGGCCAGCGCCGGCGCGGTGTCGCCCAGCCAGGCATTGCCGGCCAGCAGCAGCTGGCGCGCCCGGACGGTGCCTGCGGCCGTCTGCACGGTCACGCCTGCGGCGCCCTGGGTAAACGACTGTGCCCGCGCGCCTTCGAAGATCCGCGCGCCGGCACGCTCGGCCGCGGCCGCGAGCCCCCGCACGTATTTCAGGGGATGCAGGTGGCCGCTGTTGCTGTCGTGCAGGCCCAGGGTGTAGCGCGGGCTGTCCACCTGGCCGCGCAGCGCCGTTCGATCCACCAGGCTGACGCTGGTGTAGCCATAGCGGGTCTGCAATTCGTCATGCCACTGCGTGAGTTCGCGCTCCTGTCGCGGCTTGATGGCCACATGCAGCTGGCCGGCCACATAGTCGCAGTCGATGCCATGGCGGGCGATCAGGTCCCGCTGCAGCGTCAGCGCCTCGACTGACACGTCCCAGATCGCGCGGGCGTCCTGCGCGCCCAGCAAGGCTGTCAGGCTGTCCTGCCCCGCGGCTACGCCGAAGATCGCCTGAGCGCCACTGCGTCCCGAGGCGCCCCAGCCCACCTGGTGTTCTTCGATCAGGGCCACGCGATAGCCGCGCTCGGCCAGGTGCAGCGCGGCCGAGCAGCCGGCGATGCCACCGCCAATGACGCAGACATCCGTCTCGATATCCCCCTGCAGCCGCTCACGCGCCGACGGGACAGGCAGCGAGGCCCAGTACCACGGGCGCGTATCGATTCGGCCAGTGCTCATTGGCTCACAGCGCCGAGAGGTAGAGGTCGCACTCCAGCCGCGTCACATGGCTGCTGAACGCATCAAGCTCGGCCTCCTTCACTGTGGTAAAGAGCTGACGGAACGCCGGCCCGAAGGTCCGGGCGGCAAAGTCGCTGGTGGCGAATCGCTCGAGGGCGAGGGGCCAGTGCCGGGGCAGGGCGGGCGCATCAGTGGACTGGCCGTGGTAAGCATTGCCTTCCACCGGTGGGGGCGGTAGTTGCCCCGCCTCCAGGCCCTCCAGCATGCCGGCCAGCACCCAGGCCGTGACCAGGTAGGGATTGGCATCCGCGCCGGCCACGCGGTGTTCCAGGCGGCGGTTGGCCGTATCGCTGACCGGAATGCGCAGTGCGGTGCCGCGGTTGTTGATCGACCAGGCCGCGGTGAGCGGCACATAGGCCTCGGGCCGAAAGCGCCGCCAGGCGTTGGCCGTGGGCGCGAAGATCGCCATGCCATCGGCCATCGTGCCCAGCGTGCCAGCGATGGCATGCAGCAGCGCTTCACTGCCGTGGCTGCGTTCGTCCGCAAAGATGTTCTGGCCTGCCGCGTCCAGCACGCTGACGTGCAGGTGCAGGCCGCTGCCGGCCATGTCCCGGTAGGGCTTGGCCAGGAAGGTCGCATCCATGCCGTGGCGGCGGGCCACGCTCTTGACGATGCGTTTGAACCGCATGGCCTCATCGCAGGCACCCAGTGCATCGGCGCTGTGCGCGAGGTTGACCTCGAACTGTCCCGGGCCATATTCGGCCAGCGCCGAGGTGGCCGGTACGCGCTGCGCCCGGCAGGCCATGTCGATGTCCGCCAGGACGGCCGAGTACTCGTCCAGGTCCGTCATCGAGTTGATCTGGGTGCGGAACTCGCGCCGGCCGGTCAGCGGGCCGCGGGGGGGCTGGGGCAGGCCCAGTGCATCGCGCTCCCGGTCCACCAGGTAGAACTCCAGTTCGACCGCGATGACCGGCGTGAGGCCCAGGCGCGTGAAGCCGGCCAGCACCTGGGTCAGCAAGTGGCGCGGGTCGGCGAAGAAGGGCCTGCCGTCGTGCTCGTGCATGGTGATCTGGGCCTGGGCCACGCCATGGTCCTGCCAGGGCACATCGACCAGGGTGCCGGGCAGGGGGAGGCAGGGGCGGTCGGCATCGCCCTCGTCAAAACCCAGGCCCGTGGCCTGCACCGTGCCGCCCTGGACGTCCATTCCGAACATCGAGCCCGGCAGCAGCAGCCCGCGCGTAAAGGTGTCTGCTGCGGCGGCCACATCAATGCGCTTGCCACGGCTGACCCCGTGCAGGTCGTGCAGCAGCAGGTCAATAAAGCGCAGGTCCGGCCGCTGGAGCAGGAAGTCCTGGAGTTCGAGTTGCATAACGGCTCCTGTCGCAGAGGCCCAAGGATACGCGCTGCACCACCTGCCTGATAGGAAGGCCGACCGGTCTGCCGATGTGGTCTAATGAGGCTCAAAGGACTGCATGCGAACCCAGCGACCCATCATCGGGATTACGGCCGACCAGCGCACGCTGGGGGCGCACCCTTTCCACGTGGTCGGCGAGAAATACATCACCGCCGTGCTCGATGCCGCCGGTGCGCTGCCCTTGCTGATCCCGGCCCTCGGGCGCGAACTGGCCCTCGACGACCTCCTGGACGCCGTGGACGGCCTCTTGTTCACGGGCAGTCCCTCCAACGTCGAGCCGCACCACTACAACGGCGATCCCAGTGCCGAAGGCACCTGGCATGACCCCGCCCGCGATGCCACCACGCTGCCGCTGCTCCCGCGGGCGATCGCCGCCGGCGTCCCGGTGCTGGGGATCTGCCGCGGCTTCCAGGAAATGAACGTCGCCTTCGGTGGCACCCTGTGGCAGCGCGTGCATGAGGTGCCGGGGCTTGCCGTGCACCACGAGGACAAGGCAGATCCGCTGGATGTGCAATACGGTCCCCGTCACGCTGTGCGCCTGCTGCCCGGCGGTGTCCTGCACCGCTTGGCCGCCGCCGATAGCCTGCAGGTCAACTCGTTGCACCAGCAGGGCGTGCGCGATCTGGCGCCAGCGCTGGAGGTCGAGGCCGTGGCCCCCGATGGGCTCATTGAGGCGTTCCGCGTGCGCGACGCGCAGCGTTTTGCCCTGGCCGTACAGTGGCATCCGGAATGGAAGGCAAGCGACAACGCGTTCTCGCGCGCGTTGTTCGCAGAATTTGGCGAGGCTGCACGCAACCGCGCTGCGGCCCGCATGGCAGACAGGTGACCTATGACGAGTGAAATCCGTACTTTCTTCCGCGAACGCGGCATCTCCGAAGTCGAAGCGATCATTCCCGACATGGCAGGCGTCGCGCGCGGCAAGATCATGCCCGCCCAGAAGTTTGCCGAAGACGAAGGTATGCGCCTGCCGGAGAGCATCTTCCTGCAGACCGTCACGGGCGATTACCCAGCCGATACGTCTGCCGCCATGAGCCCGGCCGAGATCGACATCGTGCTCAAGGCCGATCCGCGGACCGTGCGTGTGGTGCCCTGGGCGCCCGAGCCGACTGCGCAGGTGATCCACGACTGTTTCTATTCCGATGGCCGCCGCGTCACGATGGCGCCCCGGCATGTGCTGCGCCATGTGCTGGAGCTGTATGCGCAGCGTGGCTGGGAGCCGGTCATCGCCCCGGAGCTCGAGTTCTATCTCATCGAGCCCAACATCGATGCGGACTACCCGCTCAAGCCGCCCGTCGGTCGTTCGGGTCGCTCCGAGCCCGGCCGGCAGAGCTACAGCATTGCCGCTGTCAACGAGTTCGATCCGCTGTTCGATGACATCTACGCCTTCTGCGAGGCGCAGGACATTGAGATCGACACGCTGATCCACGAGGACGGCCCTGCGCAGATGGAAATCAACCTGCTGCACGGTGATCCGCTGGACCTCGCCGACCAAGCCTTCTTGTTCAAGCGCACGGCCCGCGAAGCCGCCCTGCGCCACAAGATGTACACGACGTTCATGGCCAAGCCCCACGCCAAAGAGCCGGGCAGCGCCATGCATATCCACCAGAGCGTGGTCGACAAGAAGACCCGCGCCAACATCTTCAGCAACCCGGACGGCACCCCGTCGGCGCTGTTCTTTAACCACATCGGCGGCCTGCAGAAATACCTGCCGGCTGCGATGTCGCTGTTCGCACCCAACGTCAATTCCTATCGCCGCATTGCCCGCCAGCAGATGGCGCCTATCAATGTGCAGTGGGGCTATGACAACCGCACTGCAGGTCTGCGCGTGCCGGTGTCCAAGCCCGAGGCGCGGCGCGTGGAAAACCGCGTCGGCGGTGCCGATGCCAACCCTTACCTGGCCATTGCGGCCTCGCTGGCCTGCGGGTACCTCGGCATGGTCGAGAACCTGCAGCCGACCGAGCCGATTTCCGGCAGTGCCCATGACATGCCCTTTGCGCTGCCCCGTTCGCTTGACGAAGCGCTGCGCCAGCTCAAGGACAGCGAGGCGCTGGTGCGCCTGCTGGGCGACTCCTTCGTCGCTGCCTTCACCATCGTGAAGGAGTCTGAATACGAAGTGTTCCTGCAGGTGATCAGCTCCTGGGAACGCGAGCACCTGCTGCTGAACGTGTAATGACCAGCTCCCGCACCAAGGCCGAGTGGCAGGCCCTCGACGCCGCGCACTTCCTGCATCCGTTCTCGGATTCGCAGCAGATCGCCGCGCGCGGTACGCGGCTGATCACGCGCGCCGAGGGCATCTACCTTTTCGATGCCGACGGCCATCGACTGCTCGATGGCATGTCGGGGTTGTGGTGCGTGGCGCTGGGCTATGGGCGGCGAGAGCTGGCCGATGCGGCGTTCCGGCAGATGAATGAACTGCCGTACTACAACAGCTTTTTCCAGTGTGCGACGCCACCGGCCATTGAGCTGGCTGCCAAGCTGGCCGAGATCACGCCGCCGCAGTTCCAGCATGTGTTCTTCACAGGGTCTGGCAGCGAGGCGATCGACACGGTCATCCGCCTGACGCGCCGCTATTGGGAGCTGGAAGGCCAGCCTGAGCGAAACGTCATCATCGGGCGCTGGAACGGCTACCACGGCAGCACCATTGCCGGCGCAAGCCTGGGTGGCATGAAGTACATGCACACGCAGGGCCTGTTGCCGATGCCGGGCATTGCGCACATCGAGCAGCCCTATGCCTTTGAGCTGGGGCAGGGGCAGACACCGGCGGAGTTCGGCCTGGCGCAGGCTCGGTTGCTGGAGCAGAAGATCCTCGAGCTGGGACCTGAGCGCGTGGCCGCGTTCATTGGCGAGCCCGTGCAGGGCGCCGGTGGCGTCATCATTCCGCCGGAAACCTACTGGCCCGAGATCCAGCGCATCTGCGATCGCTACGGCATCCTGCTGGTGTCTGACGAAGTCATTTGCGGCTTCGGCCGCACCGGGCAGTGGTTTGGCTGTGAGCACTACGGCACCCGGCCCGACCTCATGTCGATGGCCAAGGCACTGTCGTCGGGCTATCTGCCGATTGGTGGCGTGATGGTGGGCGACCGAGTCGCCAACACCCTCATTGCCAAGGGCGAGGAGTTCGCCCACGGCTTTACGTATTCCGGGCACCCGGTTTGCAGTGCCGTGGCACTGGAAAACCTGCGCATCCTCGAGCGTGAAAACGTCGTCGCCCACGTGCGTGACGTGGCTGCGCCCTACCTGCAGGGTCGTTGGTCACAACTGGCCGACCATCCGCTGGTGGGCGAGGCGCGTGGCGTTGGCCTGCTGGGTGCCCTAGAACTCGTGCGCAGCAAGCACCCGCGGCAGTGGTTTGAGCCCCGCGGCAAGGTGGGTGAGCGGTGCCGCGACAATGCCATCCAGAATGGACTGGTTATGCGCGCCACGCGCGACACGATGATCATTGCCCCGCCCTTGGTCATCACGCGCAGCGAGATCGATGAACTGGTCGAGAAGGCCTGGCGCACGCTCGACCAGACCCACGCAGAACTTCGGCGGGACGGCTTGTTGTAAGGCCTGCCGCGTCTTTCACGCGCTGTCGGAGTGGTATATAAATAACGCCTCCATGTCGCGGCATCCGCTGCGTTTCTGTTGAACCGGCCAATCGTTTTCCAGGGAGCCTTCCTCATGACCGCCAACCTGCGTCACCTGTGTGCCACCGCCGCGTTTGCGCTGTTGCTCAGTGCCTGCGGCAGCAAAGAAGCCGCGAAACCCGCTGTGCCAGCTGCCGAAGAGAAGGTCCTTAACGTCTACAACTGGGTCGACTACATCGATACCGCGTTGGTCGAAGCGTTCACCAAAGAGACGGGCATCAAGGTCAACTACGACGTCTTCGATTCCAACGAGCTGCTGCAGACCAAGCTGCTGTCGGGCAAGACGGGTTACGACGTCGTCGTGCCGTCGGCCTCGTTCCTCGAGAAGCAGATCCAGGCCGGCGTTTTCCAGAAGCTCGACAAGGGCCTGCTGGCGAACCTGCCCAACATGGACGCCGACATCCTGACGGCAACGGCCCGGCACGATCCCGGCAATGAACATTCGATGACCTATTTCTGGGGCACTTCGGGCGTTGGGTACAACGTCGACAAGGTCAAAGCCGCCATGCCCGGCGCGCCGGTCAACAGCTTCGCGATGTTCTACGACCCCAAGGTCATCAAGAATTTCCAGAAGTGCGGCGTCACGGTCCTGGATGCGCCCGATGAAGTGGTGGCCACTGTCCTGGTCTATCTGGGCCGCGACCCGATGAGCGAGAAGGCCGAAGACCTCGCGGCCGCCGAGAAGGTGCTGCTGGCCATCCGACCCTATGTGCGCGAGATCAAGTCGTCGGGTTACCTCGATGACCTCGCCAACGGCGAGATCTGCCTGGCCATGGGCTGGAGCGGCGACGTCGCGCAGGGCAAGGCCCGCGCCGAAGAAGCCGGCAAGGGCATCAAGATCCAGTACAACATCCCCAAGGAAGGCGCGATCATGTTCTTCGACATGCTGGCCATCCCCAAGGATGCGCAGCACCCGAAGAACGCCCACCTGTTCATCGACTACCTGATGCGCAAGGACGTTGCAGCGCGCAACACGAACTTCGTGCACTACGCCTCGCCGAACGCCGGCGCCTTCGACCAGATCGACAAGGCGATCACCGGCGATCCGAACATCTACCCGAGCGCCGAAGTGAAGCAGCACCTGTACCCGAACCTGGCGCGGTCGCAGGAGTTCACGCGTGAACTCACGCGCACCTGGACGCGCTTCAAGACGGGCAAGTGATCGTGTGCGGCCGCCCTCCGGCGGCCGCCTTTTTCTGACTGGCAGCGCGGGAAGGGAATCATGGCCGAGCGTCGTAACGACCGTGAAGAACCCTGGAAAGATCCTGGCGCAGAGCCCTACATCACGATCGAAAACGTCACCAAGCGGTTTGGTGATTTTGTCGCGGTCGACAATGTTTCCCTGAAGATCTATCAGCGCGAGATCTTCTGCCTGCTCGGCGGCTCAGGCTGCGGCAAGACTACCTTGCTGCGCATGCTGGCCGGCTTCGAGCAGCCCAGTTCCGGCCGCATCCTCATCGACGGCCAGGACATGGCGGACATCCCGCCCTACGAGCGTCCGGTCAACATGATGTTTCAGTCCTATGCGCTGTTCCCGCATATGACGGTCTACGGCAACGTGGCGTTTGGCCTCGAGCAGGAGAACCTGCCCAAGGCGCAGATCCAGCAACGGGTCGCCGAAATCCTCGACATCGTGCACATGGGCGGCTTTGCCCAGCGCAAGCCGCACCAGCTCTCCGGCGGCCAGCGGCAGCGCGTGGCGCTGGCGCGCGCGCTCGTCAAGCGGCCCAAGCTGCTGCTGCTCGATGAGCCGCTGGGCGCACTGGACCGCAAGCTGCGCGAACACACGCAGTTTGAGCTCATCAACATCCAGGAAAAGCTCGGCGTCACCTTCGTGGTGGTCACCCACGACCAGGAAGAGGCCATGACGCTGGCGTCCCGCATTGGTGTCATGAACCGCGGCGAGATCGTGCAGATCGGTACGCCGCATCAGATCTACGAATTCCCCGCAACGCGGTTCGTCGCCGACTTCATCGGTTCGGTCAATCTGTTCGAGGGGCAGCTCTCCGAAGACGAGCCCGACCACGTGCGCGTCCGTTGCCCGGAGCTGCCGGTTCCCGTCTTCGTCGATCACGGTGTGTCGGCGCCGCCGGATGCCAACCTGTGGGTGGCCATCCGCCCTGAGAAGATCACGATGGAGCGGCAGCAGCCCACCGGCGCCGACAACTGGGCACAGGGGCGCATCCGGGACATCGCCTACATGGGCGATATGTCCATTTACGTGGTGCAGCTGGAAGGCGGGCGGGACTTGCGGGTCACGCTCACCAATGTCGCCCGCAAGGCCGGCGAAGCCTTCACCTGGGACGAACAGGTGTACCTGAGTTGGGATCCCTCCAGTCCCGTGGTCGGGACCGGTTGAAGTCCGCGTGAGCGTGTCTGCTGCGTCGGCGTTCAGGGCCCTGCGTACGCGGGGTGCGGGCCGCTGGCTGGTCATCGCCGTTCCCTTTGCCTGGTTGCTGTTGTTCTTCTTCGCGCCGTTTGTCATCGACCTGAAGATCTCGTTGGCCGATGTGCGGCTGGCGATTCCGCCGTATTCGCCGCTTCTTGAATGGACCGAGAACGGCATGCTCGCCATCCGCGTGCATTTCAATAACTACGCCTTCCTGTTCACCGATTCGCTCTACATCAGCTCCTATGCGTATTCACTGCAGGTGGCTGCGGTGTCCACGGTGCTGTGCCTGCTGCTGGGCTACCCGATGGCCTATGGCATTGCGCGCGCCACGCCGACAACGCGCCACCTGTTGCTGATGCTGATCATCCTGCCGTTCTGGACGTCGTTCCTGCTGCGCGTCTATGCGTGGATGGGGCTGCTGCGCAACAACGGGCTCATCAACAACGCCCTGATGGCCCTTGGCCTCATCGACGAGCCCATCCAGATGATGCAGACGGATTTCGCCGTATATATCGGCATCGTGTATTCCTACCTGCCGTTCATGATCCTGCCGCTATACACGAACCTGGAAAAGCACGACCTCACCCTGCTGGAGGCCGCCGCAGACCTGGGGGCCCGCCCCGCCAAGGCCTTCTTCCGCGTGACCCTGCCCCTGTCGCTGCCGGGCATCCTCGCCGGTTCGCTGCTGGTGTTCATTCCGGTGGTGGGCGAGTACGTCATCCCATCGCTGCTGGGGCGACCCGACCAGCTCATGATCGGGCGCGTGCTGTCGGATGAGTTCTTTGCCAACCGGGACTGGCCGGTGGCCAGCGCCGTGGCGATCCTGATGCTGTTGCTGCTGGTGGTGCCCATCCTGTTGTTCCAGCGCATGCAGCGGGCCACCACGGAGCCCGGGCCATGAGCCTGCGTCGGCGCAGCTGGCTCGTGCCGTCGATCCTGGCGTTCGGCTTCGCGTTTCTTTACGTGCCGATCCTCTCGATGATCGTGTACTCGTTCAACAATTCGCGCCTGGTCACGGTCTGGGATTCGGCCCACTCGCCAACACTCAAGTGGTATGCCGCGCTGCTGCGCAACCACCAGATCCTCGACGCAGCCTCGTTGTCGCTGTAGATCGCGGCAGTCAATGCGACGGTGGCAGCCATCCTGGGCACGCTCGTCGGGCTGGTGCTGGCCAGGTTCGGGTCCTTCCGCGGGCGCACCCTGCTGTCGGCCCTGACCACCGCGCCCCTGGTCATGCCCGAAGTCATCACGGGCCTGTCGCTGCTGCTGCTGTTCGTTGCGCTGGAGCAGCTGATTGGCTGGCCATCGGGCAGGGGCTTTACCACCATCGCCATCGCGCACATCACCTTCTCGATGTCCTATGTCGCGGTCATCGTGCAGTCGCGACTGTCCGGTTTCGACGAGTCCTTGGAAGAGGCGGCGATGGACCTGGGAGCCCGTCCGTCCCGCGTGTTCCGTCGCATCACGCTGCCGCTGATTTTCCCGGCCATCCTCTCCGGCTGGCTGCTGGCCTTCACGCTGTCCTGGGATGACCTGGTCATCTCGCAGTTTGTCGCTGGCCCCGGGTCCACGACGCTGCCCATGGTTATTTTTTCGAAGGTGCGGCTTGGCGTTACGCCGGACGTCAATGCACTCGCCACCGTCATGGTGCTGGTCGTGGCGACGGGCGTCGTCGTGTCGGCGATCGTGATGCGGCGCCAGGACAAGAAACGCCAGCGCGAGGTGCAGATGGCACTCGCGTCGGGCGACTGATTACGGAGTGACCTCACGATGACAAAACGCATTCTGGGCATTGATGTCGGAGGTTCGTCCATCAAGGCGGGGCTGGTCGACGTGACAACCGGCCGCCTGCTGGCACCACTGGCACAGGTGCCCACGCCGCAACCGTCAACGCCGGCTGCACTGATCGAGGTGTTCGTGGCGCTGGATTCCCGCCTTTCCGGGGGCGGTGCGATCGGGTTGGCGTTGCCCTGCGTCGTCCAGCAGGGAGTGACGCGTACGGCGGCGAATATCGACAGTGGGTGGCTGGATTTCGACTGCGCGGGACGGCTGCGCGAACGCCTCGACCGCCCGATCGTGGTCCTCAACGATGCCGACGCAGCTGGCGTGGCCGAGATGCGCTGGGGCGCCGGGGAGGGCACCCGTGGCGTGGTCATCATGCTCACCTTCGGCACCGGTATCGGGTCGGCCATCTTCAACGACGGCGTGCTGTTGCCCAATACGGAATTCGGTCATCTGGAGATGCAGGGAATGGACGCCGAACACTTTGCCTCTGCGCGGGTGCGCACCGAACAACAGCTCGACTGGCCCGCCTGGGCCGCGCGCGTCAACCAGTACCTGGCGCGCATGCACGCGCTGTTCTGGCCCGACGTGTTCATCCTGGGTGGCGCGGTCAGCGAGAACTTCGCGCACTTTGCGCCCCTGCTCGATTCCCCCGCCGACATCCGGGCTGCCCGGTTTGCCGGGCAGGCCGGCGTCATCGGCGCTGCGCTGGCGGCGGCCTGATGCGCAGCAAGCTGCCGGATGTCGGGACAACGATCTTCTCGGTGATGTCGCGTCGCGCGGCCGAACTGGGCGCCATCAACCTGGGGCAGGGGTTTCCGGATTTCCCCATTGATGCACGGCTGGGTGAGTTGGTGGCCGATGCCATGCGTGAAGGCCATAACCAGTACGCCCCGATGCCTGGCGTGCCCTTGTTGCAGGAGGCCATCGCCACGCGCCTGGAGGCCCGTTACGGATTGGGTCTCGATCCGCAGCAGTCCATCACGATCACGCTGGGTGCTACCGAGGCGATCTTCTCGACAATCCAGGCGCTGGTGGGTCCGGGGGATGAGGCCATCGTGTTCGATCCGGCCTACGATTCCTATGACCCGGCCATCCGGCTCGCGGGCGCACGCTGCGTGCACATCCCGCTGGAGCCGCCTGCTTTCCGCTATGACTGGGACCGCGTGCGGGCGGCCATCAACGAACGCACCCGGCTCATCGTCATCAACAGCCCCCACAACCCCTCGTGTTCGGTGCTGCGCGAGGGCGACCTCGACGCGCTGGCGGCTGTCATCGACGGGCGCGAGATCTATGTGATCAGCGACGAGGTGTACGAGCACATCGTCTACCCCGGCTCGCGCCACCAGAGCGTGCTCGGTCACGATGGCCTGCGGCAGCGGGCCGTGGCCGTCTATTCGTTTGGCAAGGCGCTGCATGCCACGGGCATCCGCGTGGGCTATGCGGTGGCGCCCCCGGCCCTGACCACCGAACTGCGCAAGGTGCATCAGTTCAACACCTTCACCATTGCCACGCCCTTCCAGCACGCCATCGCGCGGTTCCTGGGCGAGCGCCCCGAGGTGTTCACCGGGCTGGCGTCGTTCTTCCTGGCGCGACGCGAGCTGCTGTCGGGCCTGTTGGCGCCGTCGTCGTTTCGCGTCCTGCCGGCCGAAGGCACTTACTTCCAGCTGGTCGACTATTCCGGCTGCGCTGCCCTGGCGGGCCTGGATGACATCTCGGCGGCCAACTGCCTGCTGGAAGAGGCGGGCGTCGCCACGATTCCTTTGTCGCCGTTCTATCGCCAGCCGCCGCGACACAGCCTGCTGCGGCTGTGTTTTGCCAAACGCGAGGAAACCCTGCGCGAAGGGGCCTCGCGCCTGCTCGACTTTGACGCCCGACGCTCCCGCGCATGACCGCTCCCCTGCGCGTCAGCCTGATCCAGCACGACACGGCCTGGGAAGACCCCGCGGCCAATCGCCATGCGCTGGCCGCGCTGACGGCCGGACTGGCTGGCGCCACCGACGTGGTGGTGCTGCCCGAAATGTTCAGCACCGGGTTCTCGATGGAGCCCGACCGGCTCGCCGAGGTGGTCGACGGCGACACGGCGCAGTGGATGCGGCAACTGAGCCGCACGCTCGACGCGGCTGTCACAGGGACGGTGATCACCCGCGAGGGCGGTCGCTTCTACAACCGCCTGTACTGGGCGACGCCGGATGGTTCGCTGGCGCACTACGACAAGCGCCATCTGTTCCGCATGGGCGCCGAGGACCGTCATTACGCGGCCGGTACGCAGCCCGTGGTGGTGACCTGGCGCGGGTTCCGTATTGCGCCGCTGGTCTGCTATGACCTGCGGTTTCCGGTGTGGAGCCGCCGTCGCGGTGGCTATGACTACGATGTCCTGCTGTATGTCGCCAGTTGGCCTGCGGCACGCCGCCACGCCTGGCGCTCCTTGCTGGTGGCGCGCGCGATCGAGAACCAGTGCTATGTCGTGGGCGTCAATCGCGTCGGCCGCGACGGCCATGGCACGGGCCACGCGGGCGACAGCGTCGTGCAGAACTTCCTCGGTGAGCCACTGCTGGAACTCGGTGCCGAGGCCGCGGTGGCCAGCGTCGCGCTGGATCGACCCACGCTCGATGCCTTCCGCGACCGCTTTCCTGCCCAGCTCGATGCCGACCGGTTTACGCTGCTGGAATGAAAGACCGAACCCGACTGAATCATCCGCCTCGCGTCCAGGTGCCGGCCGACAATGTGCCGCTGGTCGCGCCGCTCTATCAGAGCGTCAAGTTCGAATATCCCAACGTCGCCGAGACGATGCGTGGCCTGCAGGGCAAGCGCGAGGGCTTCTACTACGCGCGTTCGTCCAACCCGACGACCCGCCAGCTGGAGGTCAGCCTTGCAGCCTTGCAGGGCCGGGAAGAGGCCGTGGTCTGCGCCTCGGGCGTGGGCGCGATTGCCCAGGCGATGTTTGCCTTGCTGAAGCAGGGCGACCATGTGCTGTGCTTCGTCGAGTCTTATGGACCGACCCTCGCGCTGATCCGTCGCACGCTGCATCGCTATGGCGTGACCCACACGATGCTCTCGATCGAAGATGACGCGGGTATCGAACGCGTGCTGTCCACGACGCCGACGCGACTGGTGGTGTTCGAGAGTCCGACCAACCCCGTGACGAAGATCGCCGACATCGCCCACATCACCGCTGCCGCTCGCCGGCATGGGGCGCTGACGATGCTGGACAACACCCTGGCCGGTCCGCACCAGCACGGCCAGTATGAGGTCGACCTGTTCGTCCACAGCCTCACCAAGTACGTGTCCGGGCATGGCGATGTCATGGGGGGCGCCGTCATCGGGTCGTCGGCCCTCATCCGCCAACTGCGCAGTGATTTTGTGCTGTTCGGCGGCACGCTGGATCCGCACGCCGCCTTTCTGCTGCAGCGGGGCCTCAAGACCTATTACCTGCGCTATGAATCGCAAAGCGCAGCCGCGCAACAGGTGGCCGAGTTTCTGGCTACGCACGACCGGGTCAGCCACGTGCATTACCCGGGCCTGCCGCAGCATCCGCGCCACGCGATGGCGCGGGCGCAGCTGCGCGATTTCGGCACCGTGGTCAGCTTCGACCTGCGCGAGGGGGCCGCCGCAGGCGACCGCTTGGCCGATGCGCTGCAGTTGTTCTCGATTGCGGCCAGCATGGGCTCCGCCGAGTCGCTGGTGATCCCGCCGGCCCTGATGGGGCCGCATGACCTGCCGCCGGAACTGCAGCGGCTCTCCGGCCTCGCACCGGGCACGATCCGCCTGTCCATGGGATTGGACGACCCGGATGACCTCGTGGCCGACCTGGCCCAGGCCCTGGCGGCCACACGCCCCTGAGGTCGTGACGGGGTTGGCGGTTTGGGTTCGTTGCGCTAGACCCGGGGCAGGGCACGGTCAGACCATGTGTTCATGCCAGAAGCCGCCATCCTTCCCTTCGTCCTGCGCCGTCGCCCGCCGCAGCAGGCCTCGACCGGTGCAGCCTTGGTGGTGCCGCTCAAACGCCTCGCGCCGTCCGTCCCGGTGCGCCCGGCCAGCCTCGCGCACTGTGTTGCGTGGCTGCAGGAAGACCCTGCTGTGTTGGCGGGGCGCCCCATTGCCGTGCGCAGCCTGCGCCGGCTTGAATCCGACCTGTTCGCTGGCAGCGACGGGATGGTGGGCCTGCACCGCATCTGGCGCGAGTCGGTTGCCACCGCCTGCATCGCGCGCTTGCTCTCCTGGCGATTGGGTCTGGACGCCGGCTTGCTGGTTGCCGCCGGCTTATTGCATCGGCTGGGCGATGTCTGGCCAACCCGTCAGCTGGCGGCTGACTGGGCGCTGGCCCCTGCCGTGACCCAGGTGCTCGAGCATTGGCGGCACAGCCTTGATGGCATGGAGCCCGGGCCGGTGGTCATGACGCCCGTGCGCGCTGTGTATCTGGCGCACCTGCTCGCGGTGGAGCAGTTGTATGGGGAGTTCTGCACACCCGGACTCCTGGAGGCGGCCGCGCGTGAATTGGGGGTGCCCGGTACAGTCATCGACGCCGTGCGTGCGGAAGCCGCCGGCATCGATTCGCTGCTGGATCAGTTGGTCTAGCTGACCGGCGAGTTCCGTGCTCAGGGCGCATGCACGATGTGAACCGTGCTGGCCTGTGGCCCTTGGGCTCCCTGTTCTTCGGTAAACCGCACTTCGGTGCCGGTCACCAGTTTGTCGAACTGGCCGCCCACCAGGCTGTTGCGGTGAAAGTAGATCTCGCGCTCGTCCGCCGTGCGGATCCGGCCAAAGTTCTCCGCGGGCGAGAGCTCGCAGATCCAGCCGCTGGGCGGGATGGCGTGTGTCTTCACGTCCAGCCGATGTTCCCGCTCGTAGTCCTGCAGCTTCCGGCGCACCGCCTTGAACGCGTCGCGTAGCGCGACGTAGGGGTCTTCATGCGCCGGGTTGTCGCGGCTCTCCGTGTTGATGACAATTTCCGTACCGGGTGCCGTGAGGTCGATGCGGACGTCAAACTGGTTGCCCTGATGGTGGTGCTTGTCGGGTTCGCTGACTACGACGTGGCAGTGCATGATGTGGGTGCTGTAGGTGTCCAGACTTTCCGCCAGTTCGCGGATCCTGGCTTCCATGTGCGGTGACGGATCCATGTGCCGGAACGTGATCTGAAGCGGTAGCTGCATGGTGGTCTCTCCCCACGTAGGTTCCTATGCGGTCTACCCTGCGGCGGAAATCCGGCGGCCGCGAGTCGTACAAATACGCTGTCGCGGCAGCCTGCTAGACTTTGCGCATGTCGCGCACCCTCACTACGACCCCTGCGGCCGACGGCTACTGGATGCCGGCGGAATTCGAACCCCATGCCGGCACCTGGATGCTGTGGCCAGAACGACAGGACAACTGGCGGGCGGGCGCACAGCCGGCACAACAGGCCTTTGCGGCAGTGGCGACCGCTATCGCGGGTTTCGAGCCGGTGACTGTGGGCGCGTCTGCTGCCCAGTACGAGTTCGCCCGCGCCCAGTTACCCGAGGCCATCCGCGTCGTCGAGCTCTCCAGTAACGACGCCTGGATGCGCGACGTGGGCCCCACCTGCGTGGTCAACGCCGCAGGCGACGTGCGCGGCATCGACTGGCAGTTCAATGCCTGGGGTGGCCTCAACGGCGGGCTGTATTTCCCCTGGGACCAGGACGACCTGGTGGCCCGCAAGGTGCTGGAGATTGAAGCCTGTGACCGCTATCGCGCGCCGTTTATCCTGGAAGGCGGCGCCATTCATTCAGATGGGCAGGGCACCCTGCTGGTTACCGAAGAGTGCCTGCTCAACGCCAACCGCAACCCGCAGTTCAGCCGAGCAGATATCGAGACGCGGCTGCACGATTACCTGGGGGCCCGCACGATTATCTGGCTGGGCGACGGCGTCGTGAATGACGAGACCGATGGCCACGTCGACAACCTGGCGTGTTTCGCCCGGCCGGGCGAGGTCTGCCTGACCTGGACCGACAATCGCCGTGATCCGCAGTGGCGGGTGTCGAACGACGCGCTGGAGCGCTTGATGGCCGCCCGCGATGCACGCGGCCGGCGCCTCAAGGTGCACAAGCTGCCGCAGCCGGGGCCGCTGAAGATGACGGCCGCCGAGGCGGCGGGCGTGCAGCTGCGCGCCGGTGCCAAACCGCGCGTGGCGGGCGAGCGGCTGGCCGGTTCCTACGCCAACTTCTACATTGCCAACGGCGGCATTGTCATGCCCTTGCTGGATCGGCGCACCGATGCGGCGGCCCTGGCCGTGCTGCAAAAGGTCTTTCGCGACCGCCAGGTCGTGGGCGTGCCCGCGCGGGAGATCCTGCTGGGCGGCGGCAACATCCACTGCATCACGCAGCAGATCCCCGCGGTTACAGCGCGGAAATCGCCTGCTGGGCCTGCTTGATCCAGCTTTCCTGCGTCCGCCGGTAATGCGGCGGCGCCAGCTGCGCGTGGTCGAGCAGCGCACGCAACACCTGTCGCGCCTCGTCCAGCTGCTTCTCGCGGCGTAGCAGTTCTGCATAGCGCACGGCGGCCTCGGCACCCGGGTAATACCCGGCCAGTACTTTGAATTCTTCCAGCGCCCGGGGGATGTTGCCCTCGGCCTCCAGCGCGCGGGCATACAGCAGGTGCCCGTCATGCGATTTGAACTGAGGCTGTGCCGTGATCAGCGCGTCCAGCGTGGCGCGTGCGTCGGCCGCCGCACCGCTCTCGAATTGGGCGCGTGCCAGGCCCAGCATCAGGTTCGTATCGTTCTCGTACAGGCCCTTGAGCGCCCCGCGATAGATGGTGATGGCCTCGGCCGGCTTGCCCTGCTTGATGAGTTCTTCGGCATAGCGTTGCTGGCTGGCCACGTTGCCGCCGGCCAGTCGCGCCTCGCTTTCGTAGCGGCGCAGGTTGGCCTCTGGGTCCAGCGCCTTCTTCACGCCGCGAACGGTGTTCTGAGTCGTGCGGCTGCGGACCAGGTCCGGGATCAGTTCGGCCGCCACGTAGGCAATGATGCCGGCGAACGAGAGCAGGGCGAGCACCCAGATCCAGATCTGGTTACGGCCTGTCTTGATGCAATGGATGATGAGCAGGGCCTGGATGACCAGGGAGGCGATCGCGAGAAGTGATGGCATGCCGGGCAGCTTACCGATGGCGCGGGTCGCGGCATAGCGTGGCCGGGCTTATGCTTGCCGGATGCGATACCTGTTGCGGACCCTGCTGGGCTGCTGCCTGCTCGCCTGCCAGCTCCCGGCAGGCGCCCAGGCGCCGGTTGCCGGCGATGCGCCTGCGGCGCGACCGCGGATCGGCCTGGTGCTGTCCGGAGGAGGGGCCCGTGGCGCAGCCCACGTGGGCGTGCTCAAGGTCCTCGATGACCTGCATGTGCCCGTTGACGCCATCGCCGGCACCAGCATGGGCGCGGTCGTCGGCGGCCTCTACGCCAGTGGCCGGTCGGGCCGCGAGATCGAGCAGATCCTCTCCAGCGTCGACTGGCAGGACGCCTTCCGCGACCGTTCGCAGCGCAGTGACCTGAACTTCCGCCGCAAGCGCGAGGACCAGGAATTCCTCGTGCAATTGCCGCTGGGGTTCCGCGAGGGCCGCTTCTTCCTGCCGCGGGGCCTGATCCAGGGCCAGAAGCTGGGTCGTCTGCTGCGCGAACTGACCTTGCCCACGGCGCGCATCACCGATTTCGACCAACTGCCTACGCCGTTTCGCGCCGTGGCCACGGATCTGGAAACCGGGCAGCCGGTCATCCTCGGCCAAGGTGACCTGGCCACGGCCCTGCGCGCCAGCGTCTCGGCGCCCGGCATCTTCACGCCGGTCGAGCGGGAGGGGCGCTTGCTGGTGGACGGTGGCATCGCCGAGAACCTGCCGATCGATGTCGCGCGGGCGATGAACGTCGATGTGCTCATCGTGGTCGATGTGGGCTTCCCGCTGTCTGCTCGCGACAAACTGGGTTCGGTGGCCAGCATTTCCAACCAGATGCTGGCGATCCTCATCCGTCGCGACAGCGACCGTCAGCGCGCCACGCTCACGCCGCGCGACGTGGTCATCGATCCGGTGCTGGGCGATTACTCGTCGTTTGATTTCTCGCGCGTCGCCGTGGCCCTGGGTCGGGGCGAGGCCGCCGCCCAGGCCATGACGCAGCGACTGGCAGCATTCGCGCTGCCACCCGAGCAGTATGAGCGTTACCTGGCGCGTCGTGCCCGGGCGCCAGAGATGCAGCCAGTGGTGGGCTTTGTCCGCCTGGAGGAGGGTTCCGATCCGTATGCAGGCGCGATACAGGCCGCCTTTGGGGACCTGGTGGGGCGGCCCCTGGACACGGCCGTGCTGGCGCGGCGCATGGGTCAGTACTACGGGCAGGGCACGCTGGAATCGCTGGAATACCGGCTCGTTCCCGCGGAGCCGGCCGATCCCGACAGTCCGCTGGGTCTGGCGATCAAGGCGCGACGCAACTCCTGGGGCCCCAACTACGTG
The DNA here is from genome assembly GCA_947453065.1 of Pseudomonadota bacterium. Classification (GTDB taxonomy): domain Bacteria; phylum Pseudomonadota; class Gammaproteobacteria; order Steroidobacterales; family Steroidobacteraceae; genus ZC4RG30. Next base: position 12,648 of record CANGFJ010000010.1, on the reverse strand, counting down.
CGCTTCGGACTGCGCCTGCAGGATGACTTTGCCGGCAATTCCACCTTCGATGCCGCAGCCCGCTTCGTGATGACCGAGCTCAACGACTACGGCGCCGAATGGACCACCGACCTGCAGCTGGGCTCCAACCCCAGCCTGGCCAGCGAAGTGTTCCTGCCGTTCTCGCATCAGCGACGCTACTTTATCGCCCCGCACCTGGCCTTCGCGGTGCGCAACGTGCCGCAGATCGTCGATGAAGAGCAGGTCGGTGCGCTGCGCGTGCGCAGTGGCCGCTTTGGCCTGGACATTGGCCGTGAGCTGGGCAACCGGGGCGAGGTGCGTGCCGGTGTCGAGCGCGAAGTGGGCAGTTCGCGCGTGCGCCTGGGGGACACCTCCGTACCGCGTCTGGATTTCCACACCCGCGAATATTTCGGCCGCTACAGCTACGACAGCTTCGACAGCGCCGCCTTTCCACGGCGGGGCAATTCGTTCTCTATGGAATGGCGCGGCGAGTTGCAGGATGGCGCTGCCAACCGGGTTTCGGATTCGTTGCGCATGGACTGGCGCATGGCCCGCTCATCCGGCCGTAACACGGCCATCTTCTGGGCTTCGGCCGGCACGATGATCGAACCGCAGCGGGCGGACCAGCGCAGCTATTTTCCGCTGGGCGGATTTCTCAACCTGTCGGGCCTGACTCCCGATGCGCTGAGCGCGCCGCATTACGCCATTACGCGTTTGATTTACTACCGCAAGGTCGGCAGTGGTGGCGAGGGATTCCTGAACGTGCCGCTGTATGCGGGACTGTCGCTGGAGGCGGGGAATGCCTGGGCCCGGCGCAGCGACATCAGTGCAGGCTCGGCCCGCAAGGACGCCAGCCTGTTCTTCGGCCTGGACACCTTCCTGGGTCCGGCCTATGTGGCGGCGGGCTACGACGATCGAGGCCGCAGCGCCTTCTATCTCTTCCTCGGCCGCGGCTTTTAGGCTGCGGTGTCGACCGGGGTGAACACCAGCGCCGGGCTGTCTAGCGGGCGCGAATAGTCGTGCCGGCGGCTCATCTCAGCCAGTGCGGCGTCGCGGGCTTCGCCGGTGGCGTACCAGTGCAGGCGCTGCCACTCCGGCCCCAGGATCTTGCGAAACGGGTCGTTGGTCCGGAGGCTGACGCGTACGCCGAACGGGCGCGGCTGCGAGTCCTGCGGCTTGCGCAGGTTGTGGGCGGATTGAATGCTCATGGCGTGATGATACCGTCCTGCCCTTGAATTGGCGCCCTGAAAGCGGCACCGTCGCGGTATGCCACACCATGCCGTTACCCAACGTGAAATCCTGCCGCCGTTCCCCGCTGGTCTCGTCCAGGCCGTCTTTGGCCTGGGCTGCTTCTGGGGGGCCGAGCGGCTGTACTGGCGCCTGCCCGGTGTCTATACCACCGCCGTGGGCTATGCCGGCGGCCACGGCGCCAATCCGGGCTATCGGGACGTTTGCTCCGGCACTACCGGCCATGCCGAGGTGGTGCGGGTGGTCTTTGATCCCGCCGTGACGACCTATGGGGCCTTGCTCAAGGTCTTCTGGGAGTCCCACGACCCTACGCAGGGCATGCGCCAGGGCAACGACATTGGCACCCAGTACCGCTCGGTGATCCACACGCAGGACGCCGGCCAGCAGGCCGCTGCCGAGGCATCACGTCGCGCCTACCAGGCCGCGCTGACTGCGGCCGGTCGCGGTGCCATCACCACCGAGATCGTGCCGGCTCCGGTGTTTTTCTATGCCGAGGACTATCACCAGCAGTACCTGCACAAGAATCCGGACGGGTACTGCGGCATTGGCGGCTGCGGCGTGGCGTTCAAGCCCGCCTAGTCGCTGCTCAACGACGCATCGGCTTGGGGTAGTCTTGGCTCCTCAAAAAAAACCGAGGCGCGCCATGTACAGCCCGACGTCCCTATTTCGTTCTTCCAGAGTGACCGCCCACACCCCGTGGTTTGCAGCCAGCCTGCTGGCCCTGATCGCGGGCTGCGGACAGGCCCAGGCGCAAACTGCACCGACTGCTGCGGGTGCCCGGGCACCGGCTGCCGCCTGCCAGGCGCTCGCCGGCCTGAAGGTTGCCGCCGCCGCGATCGGCGAGCCGACCACAGGCGCCACCATTGGCTCCGCCGAGCTCGTGGCGGCCGATGCAGCCCGCAACGTCAATGGCGAATTCTGCAAAGTGCTGGGGGCGATCCACCCGGTGGATCCCACTGCGCCTGACATCAATTTCGAGGTGAATCTGCCCAGCCAGTGGAACCATAAAACGCTGCAGTTTGGCGGTGGGGGGCTCAATGGCGTGCTGGTCACGGGCCTTGGCTTCTATGCCAAGCAGCCGGAGACCGAGGCCACGCCGCTGAAGCGTGGCTATGTCACCCTGGGCAGCGATTCCGGCCACCAGAGCAACATCGGCTTTGATGGCCGCTTCTACCTGAACGCCGAGGCGCTCGAGAACTACGGGCACCAGCAGATCAAGAAAACCCATGACGTCGCCTTGCAGCTGGTGCAGGCCCGTTATGGGCTCAAGCCCGAGCACAACTACTTCGTCGGCGGCTCTCAGGGCGGCCACGAAGGCTTCGATGCCGCGCAGCGCTACCCGGCCGACTACGACGGCGTGGTTGCCGGCTATCCGGCCCACAACGTTGTGATGCTGCATCTTGCCGCCTGGAACTATGCCAAGGCGCTGCAGGCCGAGAAGGGCGCGGCGTGGATCAATCCGGCCAAGGCCAAGGCGCTGGTCGCCAAGGTCTACGAGCGCTGCGACCTGCTCGACGGCGCAGCCGACGGCATCATCAGCCACGTCAGTGCCTGCGAGTCCCACAACGCTGTGCTCAAGCGCCTGACCAAGGCCAACCCGATCCGCTGCGTGGGCGGCGCCGATACGGGCAACGACTGCTTGTCGGATGCCCAGATCACGGCGCTCAACCAGATAGACAAGCCCTTCGAGACCGGCTTTCCGATCTTCCCGGACGACAAGGGCACGGCCGCCTTTCCGAAGTGGACGCCCTTTGTCGGGTCCACCTTCCGCGATGGCGGCATGGATATCCTGGGTACCGACGGCCCGCTGAAGGCCCTGCAGTACGCACCCGGCGTCGCCACGCTGGGCCTGGCCATTGCGCAGGACCCCACGCTCGACGTGTATGCGAAGTTTGATCCGAAGGCCTATGCCGCGCGCATCAAGGACCTGGCCTTCCGCATCAGCGCCAACAGCACCGACCTGGACCGCTTCCAGCAGCGGGGTGGCAAGCTGATCCTCTTCCACGGCATGGCCGATGACTTCATCTCGCCGTACAGCTCGATCCAGTACTACAACCGGCTGAAGACACGCTACCCGGCGCAGGCGCTGGGCGCGTTCCTGAAGTTCTACACCATCCCGGGGCAAGGCCATGTCACGGGCGTCTTCAACGGCCGCCTGTCGTCGCTGGATGCGCTGGAAAACTGGGTGGAGCACGGCGTGGCGCCGGGCGAGCTGCTGGCCATTGATGCGAACAAGGACACCGCGGGCCGCACGCGGCCCGTGTGTCAGTACCCGGCCTGGCCGCAGTTTGTCGGCAAGGGTGACACCCGCTCGGCGCAGGATTTCCGCTGCCGAACCTGAGTCAGCGGGTCATCACGTTGTTGTAGGCGCCACCTGCACCGCCCGGGCCCGACGGCGTGCCCGGGTTCTGCTGGAGGCGCTGGAGCATGTCCTGCGTGTTCTTCTGGGCTGCGTCCATCTGGGCCTGCGTCAGGCAGGTCTCGTTGGTGTCGGTGCGCGAACCGGTGACGGGTTCCTTCTTGCAGAAGTATTCCTCGCCGCCGCGCATGACCCGCCGGTAGCCCACGGCGATGTTGTTGGTGTGGCCTGGAGTGGCCGCCGTTGCTGCTCCTGTCTTCGTTGCGGACTGGCTGCTTGCTGGGGGCGCGGAGGCGCAACCGCCGAGCACAGTGGCTATCGCGAGAGTCAGCAGGTTCTTGTTCATTGCGGTTCTCATGGCTCGCGATCCCCCCTCCGAATTAACTGTGCCTGGATCATACCGGGGTGCCTCCGGTTGTCGATGGCGGCTGGTACTTCTTCCAGGGCCACGAGTAGCAAAACGGTCATGACGCCCCCCTATTCTGGCGGGCTGCGGCTGTGTCCCTGCCGCCGCGACAGCAAAAGTGAGCCGGAACGTGAGCCAGACGCAATCAATGAGCCCTGAAGAGTCGCGCAGGCGTGGCCGCGCACTGGTAGACGCAGGTCGTCCTGATGAGGGCTTCGAGATGTACCGTGCGGCGCTGGCCGAGACATCGCCACCGATTGGGGGTGACGAGGCGCTGGCTGTCGCGATCAGCGAAGTCGCAGGTCGGCTGCGCGAGTGTGGGCGATCGCGTGATGCGGTGGACTGGTACAGGCGCGCGTTGCGATCCGCGCCAGCCAGCGCCGAGTTGTATACCAGCCTCGGCGCGGCATGGATGGACGTCGGCAATAACCGGGAGGCGCGTGCGGCCTTGCAGCGTGCTGTCCAGCTGGATCCCGGCCTCTGGATGGCGCACTGCAATCTCGCCACGCTGCTCCACAAGGGCGGGGATTTGCGCGAGGCACTTCAGGCCTACCGCAGGGCGTCCGTACTGAATCCCGGTTTCATCTACCCCCTGGTACAGGCCCTGTGCCTTGCGCGTGAGCTGATCAGCTGGGACCACTGGGAAGCGGACCTTCAAGCCCTGCGTGGGCTTGCGCCGCAGCCGGGCAATACGGCGCCACAGCTCGACCTTCTGTTCCTGCCGTTGACTGCCCTGCAGCTGCGCAATCATGCCGAAGCGTATGCGGCAGAATGTCTTGCGCGCACCGACATTACGCCGCCGATCCGGGTGCCACACCCTGTGCGCGGGCGACGCATCCGCATTGGTTATGTGTCAGACGAACTGCGGGGGCACGCCGTCGGCTCATTGGTGGCAGAGGTCTTCGAGCTGCATGATCCGCGGCGTTTCGATGTGCGGGTGTATTGCTGGGGCCGCGACGATGGGAGTGTGACAGAGCGACGCGTGCGTGCCGCGGTGCCGGCAATGGTTGATATCGGTTCCTTGACCAACCGCCAGGCGGCGGAGCGGATTGCAGCCGATGGGATTGATATCCTGGTCGATCTCAAGGGCTATACGGAACGGCCGCGAACCGAGATATTTGCCTATCGGCCTGCGCCTGTGCAGGTGAACTGGCTTGGATTCCCGGGAACACTCGGAGCCGCATACTTCGATTATGTGATTGCCGATGAATTCATCGTGCCGCCCGGTGCCGAGCAGGGCTACACGGAATCGGTGCTGCGACTGGCTGATACCTACCAGCCCAATGACCGCCGTCGGCCGATCGCGACGCCGAAGTCGCGCGCTGCCTACGGCCTGCCTGCGGATGCCACGGTGTATTGCTACCTGGGAAAGGCGAGCAAGATCACGCCGGAGACCTTTGACGACTGGATGAAGATACTAATGGCCGTTCCGGAGAGTGTCCTGTGGATGCTGGTCGAGCGGCCTGAAACCCGCTCGGCGTTGGTCGAGGCGGCGCGCCAACGGGGTATAGCGGCAAAATGCCTGGTGTTTTGTGGGGGGCTGCCCTTCACCGAGCATATTGCGCGCTTCAAGGTGGCCGATATCGCGCTCGAAACCTCTCCCTACGGATCGCACACCACGGCGTCGGAGGCCCTGTGGGCAGGCTGCCCGCTGATCGCCCTTGCCGGCGACACCTTTGCATCCCGCGTCTCTGGGTCACTGTTGACCGCCGCGGGCATGGGGGAACTGGTGACGACCGATGCTGCGGCCTATCGTGCCTTGGCTGTGGAGTTGGGGAGCGATCGGCAGCGATGCGCCACCCTGAGATCCCGGATCGAGCGTACGCGCGACACCTGCGCCTTGTTTGACACACCCCGGTTCGTCCGCAGCCTGGAAGCGGCGTTCGAATCCCTGTGTGCCGAGGGATGAGCGCCGCTACCTGGCCATTGGCGCCTACCACAACGTGCTGACCCGCTGACCACAAACACGGAGAGCCGGCTGGACACCGCTACTCCCCGTGTCCGTCAGGTGCGGCAGCCGAAATCCTGCGCCGAGCGGGAGCCTGCTAGCGCCCTAGGTGACGATCGAAGAATGCCGCGATCTCGCCGAAGGCCTCGCGTGTCTCCGGTGCGGTGTCGTCCCGGCCGTACTGCCCGTGCGACTGGCCTTCGTAGACATGCAGGTCGGCCTCAACGCCCGCCTGCCGCAGCTTGCGATGGACTCGGACGGTGTTGCTTAACAGCAGGTCGCGCGTGCCGGTGGTCAGGATGGCCGGCGGAAAACCGCTGAGGTCGCCATAGACCGGTGACAGCAGCGGGTCTTTCATGTCGTGGCCGTTGGCGTAAAACTTTGCGGCGGAATCGCACAGACCGTCGGTAGAGACCAGCACGTTGTCCAGCAGGGCGTTGGTCTGGAAGGAATCGCCGACCTTGGTCACATCCGCCATCGGGGTTCCCGGGCCGATGGCAGCGGGTAAGGGCAGCCCTTCCTGCTTGGCACGCAGGATCATCTCCAGCGTCAGCGCGCCGCCTGCGGAGCTGCCAAAGATCGCCATGTTGTGCGGCTTGGCCATCTTTAACGCGGCGCGCCAGGCAGTCATGGCGTCATCCAGCGCAGCCGGGAAATACGCTTCCGGGGGCATGCGGTAGTCCACCGACAGGACCTTGAAGTGGCCGAGCCCTGCCATCAGGATCGCCTCGCTCGTGCCGGCTTCACCAGGGCTGAGGACGTAACAGCCGCCATGCACATGCACCAACAGGCGGTTGCGGTTCTTCGCGGGAATGACCTCTGGCGTCACCAGATAAGCCTTCACGCCGTTGAGCAGTAGCGGCTCCACCTTGACGTGCAGTCGTTCACGCAGCGCAGGCAAGGCCTGGATGGCCGTGGCGGCCCCCGTGTTTGCCAAGGTTCGCCAGGCCTCTGGCGTCTGTGGCACGGAGTCCCAATTGGTGCGCGGTGGCACCGCGATCAGCTTCTGCATCTGCGGGCTGACATCGGCCGGCACCGGGATGCTTCGGGCAGGCAGCTCGCGCGGGGCATACGCCTCTTGCGCCGTGGCCGTGGCCATGGCCAGGCAGAGGCTGGCCGCGAACCCTGCCCCGAACCGGGCAGGCCAGCGGGAGATCGTCGAGACGGAAATCACTGGCCTGCAGGGTGTCATGGGTAGGTGCTCAGCCCAGCGTCGCCAAAGCGGCATTGAGCGTGGCGCTCGGCCGCATCGCACTGGCGCACAGTGCTGCGTCAGGGTGGTAGTAACCGCCCACGTTCACAGGCTTGCCCTGTGCGCCGTTGAGTTCACCGACGATCTTGGCTTCGTTGGCCGTCAGCAGCGTGGCAATCGGCGTGAACAAGGCCTTGAGCGACGCATCGGTTGATTGCGCGGCCAGTGCCTGTGCCCAGTACAGCGAGAGGTAGAAGTGGCTGCCGCGGACGTCGAGTTCGCCCACCTTGCGGGAGGGGGACTTGTCCTGGTCCAGGAACATGCCGTTGGCCACATCCAGGGCCTCCGCCAGCGCCGCCGTCTTTGAATTGCCGGTCTTGGCGGCCAGGTCCTCGAGCGACACCTGCAGCGCCAGGAACTCGCCCAGCGAATCCCAGCGCAGGTGGCCTTCTTCCAGGAACTGCTGCACATGCTTGGGCGCCGAGCCACCGGCGCCGGTTTCGTACATGCCGCCGCCGGCCAGCAACGGCACGATCGACAGCATCTTGGCGCTGGTGCCCAGTTCGAGAATCGGGAACAGGTCGGTGAGGTAGTCGCGCAGCACATTGCCCGTGACCGAGATGGTGTCCTGGCCGGCGCGCAGGCGCAGCAGCGAGGCCTGGGTCGCCGCCACCGGGTCGAGGATGCGGATGTCCAGGCCGGCGGTGTCGTGGTCCTTGAGGTACTGCTGGGTCTTGGCGATCAGGTTGCGGTCGTAGGCCCGCTGGTCGTCGAGCCAGAAGATCGCGGCCGAACCGGTCGCGCGCGCGCGGTTCACGGCCAGCTTCACCCAGTCGCGGATCGCGATGTCCTTGGTCTGGCACATGCGCCAGATGTCGCCGGCCTCCACTGCATGCTGCGTCAGGACCGTGCCGTCGGCATCGACCACGCGGACGCTGCCGCTGGCAGCGATCTCGAAGGTCTTGTCGTGCGAGCCATATTCCTCGGCGGCCTGGGCCATGAGGCCCACGTTGCTGACGTTGCCCATCGTGGCCACGTCATAGGCGCCAAGCGCGCGGCAGTCATCAATGACGGCCTGGTAAACGCCGGCGTAGCAGCGGTCCGGGATCATGGCGACCATGTCGTGCAGCTTGCCGTCCGGGCCCCACATGCGGCCGGACGTGCGGATGGCGGCCGGCATCGACGCATCGATGATGACGTCGCTGGGCACGTGCAGGTTGGTGATGCCCTTGTCCGAGTCCACCATCGCCAGCATCGGGCGCGCGGCATAGGCGGCCTGGATGTCGGCCTCGATCGCTGCACGCTGATCGGCGGGCAGGGTCTTGATCTTGGCCAGCACATCGCCAAAGCCATTGTTCGGGTTGACGCCGATCTGCTTGAAGGTGCTGGCGTGCTGGGCGAACACGTCCTTGAAGAACACGCTGACCGCATGGCCAAACAGGATGGGGTCGGAGACCTTCATCATCGTGGCCTTGAGGTGCAGCGACAGCAGCAGGCCCTGGGCTTTGGCGGCGTTCATGGCGCTGTCATAGAAAGCGCGCAACGCGGTGCGCTGCAGGAAGGTCGAGGCGATGACCTCGTCCGCCTGCACCGTGATGCCTTCTTTCAGCACCGTGGCCTGGCCGGCGGCGTCAACGAATTCAATGCGCAGGCTGCCCGCCTTGGCAATGACGGCCGACAGCTCGTTGCCGTAAAAGTCGCCCTGGTCCATGTGGGCGACGCGGGTGGCCGAATCGGCGGACCAGGCGCCCATCGAATGCGGGTGCTTGCGGGCGTACTGCTTGACGGCTTTGGCGACGCGGCGATCCGAGTTGCCCTCGCGCAGCACCGGGTTGACGGCGCTGCCCGACACCTTGGCGTAGCGCGCCTTGAGCTTCTTCTGCGCGTCGTCCTGCGGGTCGTCCGGGTAATCCGGCAGGGCATAGCCCTGCAACTGCAGTTCCTTGATGGCGGCCTTCAGCTGCGGCACCGAGGCGCTGATGTTCGGCAGCTTGATGAGGTTGGCATCCGGGGTCTTGGCCAGTTCGCCCAGTTCGGCAAGGTCGTCGTTCTGGCGCTGCGCCGGGGGCAACACTTCCGGGAAGTTGGCGAGGATGCGGCCGGCGAGCGAGATGTCGCGGGTTTCCACCACGATGGACGCGGCCTGGGTGAAGGCCTGGACGACGGGCAGCAAGGAATAAGTGGCCAGGGCCGGGGCTTCGTCCGTCAGCGTGTAGATGATCTTCGCGTCGTTCATGGTGGTCCTCTGCAAAGGCGGGCGGTGTGCGGCGGGGCGGGCCCGCTCTAGGTAGCCGAATAATATACCAAGGGTCTGCCCCGGTTGGCCGGGGTGCCTTGGTATAGTCGCGCGGCAAAAGGGGGCTGGAACCAGATCCCCGGGGAGTCCAGACCATGTCCGTTCAACTGCAGATTGCTTTCTTGATCTCGCTGTTTGCTGCCGGTTTCATCGCGCGCCGCCGAGGGTGGCTGTTGCCCGCGCATGCCGGTTCGATGCTCAAGCTGGTGATGACCGTCGGCTTGCCGGCCCTGCTGCTCGCCAGTGTCAGCCGCATCCCGCTGCACCGGGATCTCCTTGCGTTGCCGCTGGCGGCCGTCATCGTGATGCTGGTGACCATGGCGGTGGCTGCAGTGATTGGCCGGGGGCTGGGGTTGCCGCGTGCCTCGCACGGCGCTTTCCTGATCTGCAGCATGTCAATCAACACGAGCTTTGTGTTTCCGTTCGTGCTGGCGGCCTGGGGCCAGGAAGCCTTCTCGCAGCTGGCGCTCTTTGATCTCGGCAACGCCATTCTCCAGGCCACGGTGATCTATGGCGTAGCCGCCCTGTATGGCGGGCATGCCACCGGCGCGGTGGCCATTCTCAAGCGGGTGCTGAGCTTTCCGCCGCTTTGGGCGCTGGCTGCGGCGCTGGCCATCAATCTGGGGGGCGTCGAGCTGCCGGCCCTGCTGCTCAACACGCTGGGCAGCCTTGGCAGGGTCATCGTGCTGCTCGTCATCCTGGCCGTGGGCATCCTGTTCGATGTGAAGCTGCTGCGCTCCGGTCGTGTGGCGGGGGTGCTGGCGCTGCGGATCGTGTTCGGCTTCGCGCTGGCGCTGGGTTGCGTGCAGCTGCTTGGCCTTACGGGCCTGACGCGCGCGGTGGTCTTGCTGGGTAGCGCGGCGCCGATTGGTTTCAGCGCCGTGGTGATTGCCAACCGCGAGTCCCTGGACCGGGACCTGGCGGCCAGCGCGGCCTCCCTGTCTGTGCTGCTCGCGCTGTTCTACGTGCCGCTGGCGCTCTGGCTGCTACACCAGCCCTGAGCGCCGGCGGCCGTTAGCGCGGCTCTGCGCCCGGCTTCTGGTCTTCCATCGGGAAGGTGCGCACGCCGCTGGCCGGCGCAGGGGCCGGCGAGTGGGGTGCCGCCGGTGCCGCTGGCGCGGCGCCCGTGGTCGCCTGCGAGGCCGACTCGCCGGTGCTGGCGGTGACAGCCGACAACAGCCGACGCACGTTCTCCGAATCCTTGGTCACCGTGCCGCCCATGATCTCGGACGCCAGCACGCCGCTGCGCTTGTAGAACACCCCGTTAGCCTTGTTGTCGATCGTGATAGCGGTGCCATCGAGCGACACGCCGGCGAACAGGCCACGGTTGCGCGAGTACGAGAAGACTTCGGCGTCCAGGCCGGCGGCCGCTTCGCCCTGACGGCCCACGGGGCCTGCGGCGACCGAGGCGCCTGCACCCAGTGTCAGCTTGCCGCCGGCCAGGCCTTCGACGCCGCGGCGGGTGGTGAACACCAGCACGATGTCGGTGGACTGTGCGCCAATCTGCCAGCCAACGCTGCCACCGGTGATCGACACGAACACGGGGTTGGAGAAGCGACCCTTGGCATCGCGAACCACCATGACGCCGCGGCCATAGCGACCGCCCACGACGAAGGCGACCTTCGTGACATCCGGGATGACGGCCACGGCATAGGCACGCTGCATGAGGCGTTCCGGAATGACGTCATCGCGCTGACCACGCAGCTCGTCGAGCACTTCGGCAGCGGTCAGGACGCGGTATTCCTCGCGGGCCTGCGCGTGAGCCAGGTTGGCAGTGCCCAGGGCGAGGGCGAGCAGGGGCAGGACAAGCAGGCGACGGATGTAATGGGGCATGGGGCAATCCTTGTTGCACGGCGTAACAGCAGCAGCGCGGAGCTTACTCCACGCCCTAGGCTGCGGTAATGTCCGTGAATGGAGACTGAACGCTGTGGCGCTGCTTTCTTGCGGCCAATACTGCTGATCGTGCTGCTGTGTGGCGCAATGCCGCTGCGGGCCGAGTGGTTGTATCGCGAGGCGGCAATCATGGGCACGCGCTGCACGGTGGAACTCTGGGTCGCCGATGCCGCCCAGGGTGAGCGCGCGATCGAGTCGGTGTTTGCCGATATGCGCCGCGTCGACGAAATGATGAGCACGTACAAGCCGCAGTCCGAGCTCTCGCGCGTCAATGCCGAGGGCGCGCAACATCCTGTGCCGGTGTCGCCGGAACTGTTTGACGTCATTGCCACGTCCCTGCAGTACTCGGCGCTGTCCAAAGGGGTGTTTGATGTCACCTATGCCAGCGTGGGTTACCTCTACGACTACCGCGCCCACCAGCGTCCCGATGACGCCGCCATCATCGCGGCCTTGCCGGGCATCGACTACCGGCACATCCGTCTCGATGCCAAGGCCCACACCGTGGCCTTCGATCGCCCCGGCACGCGCATCGACCTGGGCGGTATCGCCAAGGGCTACGCCGTGGATCGCGGCATCGACCTGCTCAAGCGCGCCGGCTTCGGGCGCGCCATGGTCAATGCGGGCGGGGACACGCGCATCGTCGGGGACCGCTTCGGCAAGCCGTGGGTGATTGGCATCCGCGACCCGGACAACCGCGACAAGGTCGTGCTGCGCATTCCGCTCACGGACACGGCGTTTTCGACTTCGGGTGATTACGAACGCTTTTTCGATGAAGGTGGCATTCGCTACCACCACATCATCGACCCGAAGACCGGCAAGTCACCGCATGCGGTGCGCAGCGTGACCATCATCGCGTCCAATGCGACCCGCACCGATGGCCTGTCGAAGACGGTGTTCATCCTCGGGCCCAGGGCAGGCATCGATTTCATCAATGGCCTGTCCGACGCTGACGCCATTGTCGTGGCTGCCGACGGCAAGGTGCTCTATTCGAAGGGGCTCACGCCGCCCGGACCCACCTCAAAACCAGAATGAGATGAAGAACTGGATGACGTCTGCATCCAGAGAATAGAGCGGCTCGGTGCCTGGCGTTGCGGCACCAGGTGGGAACCCACGCAGGTCTCGGAAGTCCTTGTAATCGATCATGACGCGGTCGTAGTGCAGGTTGACCGTGCCCTTGCGAACCCACTTGGCGAAATCGAGCGAGAACTCGTAGCTGCCCGCGATGCCCAGCGTATGGCTGGCATAGGCCGAGAACTCTTTGTCCCGCCCCATGAAGTTCTGGTAATTCGCGCTGGGGAACAGGTCG
>CANGFJ010000009.1 GCA_947453065.1 Pseudomonadota bacterium | reverse complement strand
TTCGCGGTGTCGGTGGAGTCGGGCGCGATCCTGTGGGAATACAAAGCCAACATCGACCCGAAGGTCGCCCGCCCCTGCTGCTCCTGGGTCGGCCGGGGCCTGGGGATGGGGGACGGCAAGATTTTCGTCGGTCAGCTCGATGCCAAGCTGGTCGCGCTGGACCAGCGCACGGGCAAGGTGGCCTGGTCGATCCAGGCCGAGGACCCCAAGCTCGGCTATGTCATTGCCAGCGCACCGCTGTACTACAACGGGCTGGTCATCACCGGCTTTGCGGGCAGCGACCTGGGAACGCGCGGGCGCATCAAGGCCTATGACGCGAAGACCGGCAAGCTGGCGTGGACGTTCTATACCGTGCCGGGCCCTGGCGAGTTTGGCCACGACAGCTGGCCGGAGAACAGCGATGTCTGGAAGTACGGCGGGGCTGCGATCTGGCAGACGCCGGCGGTCGATCCGGAACTGGGGCTGATCTATTTCACGACGGCCAACCCGGGCCCGGTGCTCAACGGCAACCTGCGCAAGGGCGACAACCTGTTCAGCGTGTCGATCATGGCGCTGGACGTGAAGACAGGGAAATACCGCTGGCACTTCCAGCAGGTGCACCACGACATCTGGGACTACGACTCGCCGAACCCGGTGATCCTGTTCGAGGCGCCCTACCAGGGCATAACCCACAAGGCCATCGCGCAGGCCGCCAAGACAGGGTGGGTCTATATCCTGGACCGGGTCACCGGCAGGCCGCTGGTCGGCATCGAGGAAAAGCCGGTGATGCAGGAGCCGAAGCAGCACACCGCAGCCACGCAGCCCTATCCGGTGGGCGATGCCATCGTGCCGCAACAGCTGGACATGGCCATTGAAGGCTATGACCTGGTCAACGAGGGGAAGATCTTCACCCCGTTTGCCGACAAGGCGGTGCTGTGGAAGCCGCTTGCGGCGGTGAACTGGCCCCCCAGCTCCTATGACCCACAGACGCACTTCATGTTCATCTGCGCCCAGGATGGCAGCTGGGGCGCCGTGGGCGGCAACCCGGACTATCCCGTGGAACCAGGCGCGCTGTACTCCGGCAGCGTCGTGCAGCGGATCAACGCGCCCCGTCGCGGCGTGTTCGGGGCCATCGACCTGACCACCAACCGCATCGCCTGGCGGCAGCAATGGGTTGACCAGTGCTACAGCGGCTCGATCGCGACCGCCGGTGGCCTGGTCTTCGTGGGCCGCAATGACGGGCGGCTGACTGCACTGGACAAGAACAACGGCCACAAGCTGTGGGAGTTCCAGACCGATGGGGGCGTGAACGCGCCCGCCTCCACCTTCGAGTACAAGGGCAGGCAGTATGTGGTGGTGCTGGCAGGCGGCACGGCGCTGGCGGGCAGCAAGCGCAACGACGGGCTGTGGCTGTTCTCGCTGGATGGCACCACGAAGTCGTTGCCGCGCGGGTCGGCAGACCCGGTCGCCGCACCGCGCGGCGCCGGCCCCGCTGGCGCTGCAGCCGCGCCACCAGTTAGGCCTGCGGACCTGGCCAAGGGCAAGGACCTCTTCAGCGGCGCCTGTGTCGTCTGCCATGGCGAGAACGGCAAGGGCGGGACGCATGGTGGCGCGCCCCTGACCCCGGTGCTGACGCACGATGCGATCGTGCAGATCGTCACCAACGGCCGCAACCAGATGCCGGCCTTTGGCAGCGCGCTGCGCCCGGAGGACCGCGAGGACATCGCGGCCTACGTGCTGCAACTGGCGACGAAGTAAGCGACCTACTTCGTCTTGGCCAGCACCTCGACGATGTAGGCGCCCACGTCCTGGATCTCATCCTGGGTGTAGACGTCGCGGAACACGGGCATGTTGTTGCGCCCGGTCGTCGTGACCTCGCGGATTGCCGCCACGCTGGGGGCGTTCAGCAGCGTCGGGCCACCGCCGTGACCGCCGGTGCCGGCCTCACCATGGCAGGCCACGCAGGCTGCCTTGTAGAGCGCTGCGCCATTGGCTGCATTCGCCGCACGGGTCGGGGCTGCAAGGGCCGCGGCCTTCGGTGCGCCCGGCCCCGCTGCCGCTGCGCCACCGGCGGCGATCGGGCCGATCTTGCCATCCAGCGAGAACAGCCACACGCCATCGCCGCGCTTGCCATTGGCAAAGGCACCGCCACCGGCATGCACCGCCACCAGTTGTTTGCCCTTGTGCTCGAAGGTGGTGACCGTGGTGTTGACGCCTGCATCGGTCTGGAACTGCCACAGCAGCTCGCCATTGCGCTTGTCGAGCGCCGTCAGGCGACCATCGCTGCGACCCACGAACAGCAGGCCACCGGCCGTGACCACCGAGCCGCTGTAGCAGATATCGCGCCACTCCTGCCGCCAGGCGAGGCGGTTGGTGCGCACGTCCAGGGCGGCGAGGATGCCGGAATCATCGACCTGGGCCTGGCCAAAGCTGCCGCCCATGTAGACCTTGTTGGGGCCCGGCGTTTCCAGCGGCTCGCGCACCCAGAAGGTGCTGATGCGGTCTGACGCGCAGACATACAGCAGGTGTGAATCGGGGTCGTAGGAACTCGGCGGCCAGTTGGCCCCGCCCATGGTGCCGGGCTTGACCATGATCTGGTCAGTCCAGAACGGCGTAAAGATCTTGCCGTCGTTCGGTATGCGCGCAGTGCCCGGCACCAGGCGCGCGCCTTCCGGCACGATGTTGATCTGCTGCGGCACGATGGCATCGCCCACCGGATAGGGCTGCGTGGCAGCCGTGGCCTGCCGCGGCTCCTGCGGCACGGGCTTCTCGTTGATGCCGATCAGCGGCTTGCCCGTTTCACGATCCAGGATGTAAGCCCAGCCGGTCTTGCCGACCTCGACCAAGCCTTTGCGCAGTTTGCCCGCATAGGGCGCATCGAAGAGCACGACCGGGTTCGGCGAGTCGTAGTCCCAGATGTCGTGGTGCACCTGCTGGAAGTGCCAGCGGTAGCGGCCGGTCTTCGCCTCGATGGCGACGATGGAACCGGAGAACAGGTTGTCGCCGGCACGGACGCTGCCGTTGAGGTCGGGCCCGGGATTGCCGGTGGAAAAATACAGGAGGCCCAGTTCCGGATCGAGGGCCGGCGTCTGCCACACCGCGGCGCCACCGCGCGTCCAGGCGTCGCTGTCTTTGGGCCAGGTGTCGTGGCCGAACTCACCGGGGCCCGGCACGGTATAGAACGTCCACGCCAGCTTGCCGGTCTTGGCGTCATAGGCTTTGACGCGACCGCGCGTGCCCATCTCGCCGCCATTGAAGCCGGTGATGACCAAACCGTCGTAATAGAGCGGCGCAGAGGTGATGGCGAAGCCGTCCTGCCAGCGCTCAGCCTCGATGCTCCACAGGACCTGGCCGGTGCGCTGGTCCAGCGCCGAGAGCTTGGCGTCTGCCTGCGAGACAAACACCTTGCCGTCACCGAGCGCCACGCCGCGGCTGGTGCGACCGATGGGGCTGCCGGCGCGCAGGTCCGGATTGCCTTTGAAGGTCCAGAGGATGCGTCCGGAGTCCACGTCCATGGCAAAGACGTCGTTGGCGCCATTGGCGACATACAGGACGCCCTCGAAGGCGAGGATCTGCGCCTGGCCTGCATGGCCAGGGGTGACGCCACTGACCATGCCGGTGCGCCACAAGGCCTTGAGGCCGGCGACATTGTCGCGGTTGAGCAGCGTCAGCGGCGAGTAACGCTGGTTGAACAGCGTGCCGCCGTTGGTGATCCAGCCCGAGGCGGGGGGTGCCAGCAGTTGCCGCGCCGTGAAGGCCGGAGCGGGTTTGATGGCGGGGCCGGGCCCCTGCTCCGCGGCAAGCGAGGCAGTCGCCACGACAGCCCAGGCCAGCACCAGGACCCCTGATCGTTTCCAGTTCAGCATATATCCCCCACAGTACTCTCGATGTTTTGACGTTTTGGCGCATGCCCTGAAGGCACGCCACGTCTTTTATTCGGGCATCATCGTCGCAGGATAGCGCAAGCAATCGGAGAGCCGCGATGCCCCTGGCGAAGATGGAACATTATCTGGTCATGACGTCGGACATCGACGCGACGCGGGAGTTCTACTGCCGCGCGCTGGGATTCAGCGATGGCTTCCGGCCGGACCTGGGCTTTCCGGGCTACTGGTTGTACCTGGGCGAGACACCCTGCATTCACATTGCCGAGTGGGAAACGTATACCGCCCACAGCCAGCGGCTGGGGCTGCAGGTCACGACGCCTGCTGCGGGCACCGGTGCCCTGGACCACATTGCCTTTGCGGCCAGCGACTACGAGGGCTTTGTCGAACGTCTGCAGCAGCAGGGCGTGCAGGCCGTGCGGCATGACACGCCGGCCATCGGCCTACGGCAGTTGTTCCTGCTGGACCCGAACGGCCTGAAGCTGGAGATCAACTTCTTCGCTGCGCGCTGAGGCTCTACTGGCGAGCGAGCAACTGCTGTAGCACCGCGGCCGTTTCAGGGTGCGGTTCGGCGACGGCGACACCGACACGCCCGGTTACACCGGCTTTTCCCTGCGCAATGTCCAGTGCAGTAGAACCAGCGCGGTCTTTCAGGTCCAGCTGCGCACCACTGTCGGCCAGGAAGCGGACGAAATCGTTCCAGCCCCACAGCGCTGCGCCATGCACTGCAGCCTGGCCGTTGTCGCGGGTGCCATTGACCAGTGCGCCGGCCGCCAGCAGCAGCCGGGCCGACTCGATGCAGCGGGCCTCACTGCGGAAGCGCGCGCGAATGTCGAGCGTCGTGGAGCCAATGCCGGCAGCGGCCAGGAACGGCGTGATGCCCAGTGAGTTCTTCAGGTCGGGCGCGGCTTTGTACTGCAGCAGCAGTTTGATCGACTCGACATCACCGGCCTTGGCAGCGCGGATGAGCGGCGTGGTGCCGACCGTCAACATCGAATCGCCACCACGGTCCTGGCCCAGCGAGCGGTACGGCGGGAAGAGCTTCAGCTGCATGTTCGGGTTGGCACCCTTGGCCAGCAGCTGGGCAGCCACATCGAGCGCCGTCGTGCGGTCGGACGAGGGGCGGTCGGGCCGCCCGCCACGGGGCGTGGTGTTGTAGTCGAGGGCCGAATACAGCGGCGCGCGGCCCCAGGTGTCCCAGCGATTGACGTCGGCACCGGCCTTGATCATGTAGGCCGCCGTGTCGAAGCGGGCATTGAGCACCGCCATGAGCAGGGGCGTGATGCTGTCAGGGTCTGAAAGGTTGATGTCCGCCCCGCCCTTGACCAGGGCCGCCGCGCAGTCGGCGCAGCCTTCCCGCGCCGCCAGCAGCAAGGGCGTGAGCCCGCCGGACGGACGACCCTGCGCACGCGGCTCGGCCGTGACCTTGCGCGGCCACACGCGGATGGCCGAGCGTGCATTGGGTTGGGCGCCGTGCTGGATAAGCAGGCGGATCATGGCGGGCTGGCTTTGCGCGGCCGCCCACATCAGGGCGGTCTGGCCGCGCCAGTGCTCCACAGCGTTGACCTTGGCGCCGGCGCTGATCAGCACGCGCGCGGCGTCGAGACTGCCCGTGCGCGCCACCGTCATCAGGGCGGTCTGGCCTTCGGGGTTGGCCGACTCGACATCCGCGCCCGCTTTCAGCAACTGGCGGATCAGGTCTGCGTCGCCGCGCTCAGCCGCTTCGGACATCGGCGTGGCGCCGTAGTCGTTGACGGCGCGTGCATCGGCACCCGTGGCCAGCAACTGTCGCACCAGGGCGGCATCACCGTTGTGCACGGCCCAGTGCAGCGGCGTCGTGCCATCGGTGTCTTTGGCTGACGGGGCCGTCTCGGCCCAGGCCAGTGTCTGCACGGCCAGCAGCCCTGCGCCCAACCATAACTGCAAACGCATGGGCTAGATCTCCGCGAACTGGCCCGTGCTGTCGCCAAACTTGTCGAGCGGGACGCCCGCCTTGCCCAGCAGGGTCAGGTGCAGGTTGGCCAGTGGGGTACGGTCGGCAACCCGCAGGTGCCGGTTGCCCTTGAGCGTACCAGCGCCTCCGCCCACCACGGCCGTGGGCAGGGGGTAATGGTTGTGCAGGTTGCTGTCGCTCATGTTGCTGCCATAGACGATGGTCGAGTTGTCGAGCATCGTCCCTTCGCCATCGGGCATGTCGGAGAGCTTCTTCACGAACCGCGCGAACGTCTGGGTGTGGTAGGTCTGCAGCTTGGCCAGCCGCTCGAGCTTCTGCGGGCTGTTGGCATGGTGCGAGAGCGGATGGAACGCATCGGAGATGCCGATGAAGTTGTAAGGCTGGTTGCTGACTTCGGCCGCCATCATGAAGCTGGCAACGCGCGTCAGGTTGGCCTGGAAGCTCAGCGCAATCATGTCGAACATCAGCTTGAGGTGCTCGTCGAAGTTGCTGGGGATGCCCGACGGGGCATCCGGCAGCGCCAGCTGCGACATGTCCCGCTGGCTCAGCTGCTGTACGCGACGTTCGATCTCGCGCACGGTTTCCAGGTAGTTGCTGACCGTCGCACGGTCGCGCGCACCCAGACTGCGCTGCAGGTCGGCCGCATCACGGCTGACCAGGTCGAGGATGCTGGCGTTCTCGCGCAGCAGCGAGGCGCGCTCCTCGGCCGTGTCTCCCTGGCCGAACAACTGCTGGAACAGCTTGCGCGGGTTGTGTTCCATCGGCAGTGGCGTGGTCGGATTGCGGAACGAGATCGTCTTGCCGTAGCTGCAGCCGTAGTTGCGGTCACAGGAGCCCTCGCCGCCCCGTTCTTCGGTGGCCACTTCGAGCGACGGCATCGGCGTGTCCTGGCTGATGTGCTGCGCGGCCAACTGGTCGGCCGTGGTGCCGCCAAGCGGGTCATGGCTGATGCGCGGCTCGACGCAGCTGAGCCAGGTGCCCGGCGTGATCGCGTGCACGGGGGCCGCGATGGCCGACTTGTTCTCCATGCCGCTGATGACCGTGAGCTGCCGCTGGAACGGCGCCAGCGGCGCCAGGATCTGCGGCAGATCGAAGTTGGCGCCCTCTTTGGTCGGCGTCCACTTGTCCATCACCGCGCCATGCGGGAAATAGATATAGGCCATGCGCGCCTTGGCGGCGGCAGCTGTCTTGGCCAGCGCGGTGTGCGCCGGGATCATGGCATCCAGCAACGGCAGGGCCACGCCCACGCCCATGCCGCGCAACACGGTGCGCCGGGAGAGATGCTTCTTGGTGATGAACATGATCGGATCCTTGGGGCTTTGGCCGTGATGACGCGCAGCTACTGCCGCTGCGCAGTCCGGGTGGGCGCGGGTGTGGCGGGGTCCAGCGGCATGCGATCCATCAGGAAGGCAGGGCTGTTGACGATACCCAGCACGATCGAAGAGAGACGGTAGTTGTCGACGGCGGACTCGCGCACGATGCTGCGCAAGGTCGGCATGTCGAAATACTGCACCGAGCGACCCAGGGCGAAGGTCATCAGGTTCTCGGTGAAGGTCGAGACAAACTGCAGGGGCCGCGAGACCAGGGCGTTGCGCAGGTCGTCCGGACCGCCCAGGGGCGTACCGTCGACGAGCCTGCCGGAGGCATCGATCGGCGTGCCGGCATCGATGTCCTTGATGCGCCACTGGCCCACGGCGTTGAAGTTCTCCAGCGCCAGCCCCAGCGGGTCGATCACGCCGTGGCAGGAGGCGCAGGACTTCATCTTGCGGTGCGATTCAAGGCGCGCACGCACGGTCACCTGTTCGGCACCTTCCTGGCTCTCGGGAAAGGCAGAGACGTTCGGCGGCGGCGCTGCCGGGGGCGTGCCCAGCAGGTGTTCGAGGATGTAGGCACCGCGCAGCACCGGCGTCGTGCGGTTCGCATAAGAGGTCGCCATCAGGAAAGCGCCCTTGCCCAACAGACCGCGACGGTAGGAGTCCTTGAACTCAATGCGACGGAACTGGCCCCCGCGCACATCGCGCAGGCCGTAATGCAGCGCCAGGCGCTCGTTGACATAGCTGTGGTTGGCCGTCAGCAAGTCGAGCACGCTGCGGTCGGCCTCGAAGAGGCTGCCGACGAAGAGTTCCAGCTCCTGTTCGAAAGCCGGGACCAGGTCTTCGGTGTAATCGGGGAACAGCGTCTGGTCGGGGTTGACGAGCTCGACGCCACGGACATTGAGCCACTGGAAGGCAAAGTTGGTGACCAGCGAATGCGCCCGCGGGTCGGCCATCATGCGACGCACCTGCGCCGTGCGCACGGCAGGATCAGACAGCCGGCCACTGACCGCCAGCTGCAGCAGCTGCTCGTCGGGCGGCCCGCTCCACAGGAAGAACGACAGGCGCGAGGCCAGGTCGAGGTCGTTGATGCGGAAGCGCTCGCCGGCCTTTACGTTGGCCGGTGGCGTGTGCATGCGGTAGAGGAACTTCGGGCTCACCAGGATGGCCATGAGGCCTTTCTGGATGCCCGTCTCGAAACCGCCCTGCTTGCGGCCTTCGCGATAGAACGACAGCGCGCCGGCCAGATCGGCCTCGGTCACAGGACGCCGGAACGCCTGCCGCGCCAGCGACCCGAAGATGCGCTGCGCACAGGGCAGCTCCTCGGCCTCGCTAGCCGGATAACACTGGAAGATCTTGCGGCGGCTGGGCGTCTGGCTGACGCCCGTCTTGCTGAGCGGGCCTTTGACTTCGACGCCGCTGATGCGCGGGCCGCCGGAAATGCCCTGCACCGGCAGCGACATGCCCTCTACGGGCACGAAGGCGTGCAGGATCTCGTTGGACTCGGCCGCGGTCTTCTGCCGGAACGTCACGCCGATGCGATGTGCACCCGCCGTGACGCGGGCGCGGATATTGCGGAAGCGATCGTTGATGGCGCCGACACCCTGGGCCTGCTGCAGGTCCACGGCATCCAGGTCGGCATCGCCACCCAGCGGTGCCTCGAACACGCGCCGTCCGTCCACGGTGACGATGAGCGCGTTGGCGTCCATCACACCCCACAGGTAACCGGCCCCGACCAGCCCATTGATCGTGAACTCATAGTCGCCATCGGCCGGAAAATCGTGGTCGATGATCAGGCCGCCGCGGGTGCCCAGCGGCAGTCCCTCGATGTGCATGTTCTGGCTGGCCTGCCCACTGCCCGGATAGACCTTGCTCTGCGTGCGGGCAGACGGGTTGCCGATGGCTTGGATGCTGACCTGGCGGGCGGCAGTGAGGTACTGGTCGAGGAAGGCCGGCGAAACCTTGAGCACGTCGGCGGAATTGTCGAAGCCAGAGCTCTGGTCATCGCGCGGCAGCAGGTTGGAGGCATTGACCTCCAGCGCCAGCAGTTCGCGGATGGCGTTGGCGTACTCGGGCTTGTTCAGCCGGTGCAGGCCGACGCTGCCGGGGTTGAGGTCCGCGCTGGCACTTCGGTCCAGCGTGGCTTCCATTGCCGAGGCAAACGCCTGCAGTGACCCTGCATCAGGCTGCAGCTGGCCGGGCGGCGGCATCATGCGGCCGCGCAGCTTGCGCACGGCGCGCTCCCAGACCTCGGCATCGGCACCCACCGAACCGGGTTGCAGCGTGTCGAAGGCCACGCCGCCGGCCCAGTCGGTGGCGTTGTGGCACTCGCCGCAGTACTTGTCGACGAATCCCCAGTGCTTGTGCAGATCCTGCCCCGGAGCGGTCGCCAGGTCGGCAGCCAGGCCAAGCACCGGCATAGCCAGCAGCAACGCCATCCGCACAACAGTCAATCGCCTCATCCCGCACTCCTAGCGCGTTACGCGCCGAATCTCGTTGACGTGGTTCCACGCGCCCTCGTAGGCGGCACGCAGGAACTGCGCCGGGTCACCCCGGGCGGCATCAAATTCTCTGGTGGGGGCCGAGGCCTGGAACTGCGCCCAGGTCTCGCCCTTGTAATAGCTCTGCCCGATGCGGGTCAGTACCGCGAAACACAGGTCCTGCTGGGCCAGCAGGTCGGCCTTGCGCAGCACGGTGCCCGTGGCCCCGATCACCCGGGTTTGCGCATCGCAGCGGGCCATCAGGGTGGTGAGTGCCGCCACCATGCCACCGATCCAGCCGTTGGTGGAAGTATCGAGGACCGGATAGCCGCTGCCACTGGCGACATCGCCGGCCACAAGCAGGTTCTGCCGCGGGAAATACACAGACAGGTCGCCATCGGTGTGCGCCTGCGGCAGCAGCGCGTACTCAAGCCGCTGCCCACCGAAGTCCAGCCCCTGGACACCGTCAAAAAACGTCTGCGTTGGCAGGGCCCGGGCGGAGCGCGGCGGATAGACGCGGGCGTCCAGCGTACTGCGCACCTCGGTGCCCAGCCACAGACGGGTGTTCTCGTGCGCGATCAGCCGCGCGCCCTGCCCGGCCAGCGCCTCGTTGGCGCCGCTGCGGTCCCAGTGCCAGTGGGTGTTCACCAGGAAACGAACCTGGGCACCCGGGTAGTGCTGCGCCAGCAGCCGGAGCAGATCGCCGCTGCGCGCCGCCAGACCGCCATCGACCAGCAGCAGGTCACGACCCGACACCGCCACCACCACCGGGGCACCCGCGCCCTCTACCAGGGCCAGGTCATCGTCCAGCGGCACAAGGCGGAGCGGCGAGTGGGCCGCCCCTGCCAGACCCGGCAGTGCCAGCCCGGCGACGGCGGCCATCGAGGCCGCGAGCAGGCTTCGTCGTGTTGGACTGATGGGCATGGCGTTCCGGGCAATCAATTGCGCTGGATTCTAGTCAAAAACCCCTGTTTTTTCTCAGCCACCGCGTGATTTGGCGATCAGCGCCTGCACCAGTTGCAGCGCGGTCCGGTCGCAGGCCGGCAGCTCGACATCGGCCTCGCCCTTGGGCGTCACCCGGTCGCCCCAACGCAGCAGGTGGGCGCACCAGGTCAGGCCCGCGCCGAAGGCCGGCAGCAGCAGCGTGCTGTGCGGCGTGACCCGCCCTGCCTCCAGCGCCTCGACCAGCGCCACGGGCACGGTGGCCGCCGACATGTTGCCGTAGCGGTGGACGTTGACGAAGACCTGCTCCATCGGCAGGCCGCTGCGCTTGGCCACGGCCTCGATGATGCGCAGGTTTGCCTGGTGGGGAATGACCAGGTCGATATCGGCCGCCGTCAGGCCGCGTGCCGCCAGCACCTCGGCGCAGGCCCCCGACATGCCCATGACGGCGCGCTTGAAGATCTCGGGCCCCTCGAACACCCAGTCGGTCAGGCCATAGCGCCGCTGGAAATCGGCGTAGCGACCGCCCATGCCCTGGATCACCAAGGTGCTGCGTGCTTCGGCATCGCAGCCCAGCTTCTCGGCCAGCACGCCTTCCTCGCGGTCGGTGGCTTCCAGGACGACGGCCGCACAGCCATCCCCAAAGAGCACCGCGACGCCCCGGTTGCTCCAGTCCATGAAGGTGCTGATGACCTCGCCCCCCAGCACCACGGCATTGCGCACGACGCCCGTGCGGATCAGCGCATTGGCGGTGCTCAGCGCATACAGGAAGCTGGTGCAGGCGGTGTTGACGTCGAGGGAGGCCGCGCGCTTGGCACCCAGGCGCAATTGCAGGCCAGAGGCCTGGTTGGGCACCTGGTCATCAAAACTGCAGGTGCCAAAGACAATCAGTTCGACCGCTTCCGGATCCAGCCCGGCCGCAGCCAGCGCACGGCGGGCCGCCACATAGGCCAGGTCTTCCAGGCGCACATGCGAAATGCGCCGCTCGCGAATGCCGGTGCGCGAGACGATCCACTCGTCATCCGTTTCCAGGAACGTAGCCAGGTCGGCATTCGTCAGAACAGACGGTGGCAGGCACTTTCCCCAACCGGTCACGGCGGCATGCGTCACGGATGCGTGTTCCTTCAAAAATGGCGTGTGTCCTACTGTATCAGCTGCCCCGGAAGCGACAGCGCGCAGGTGGGTGTTGCTGGCCATTGACGCTATCCTGCTGCGATGACTGATTCTCCTGAACTGGCTTCCCGGCGCATTGCCGTGATTGGCGCCGGCATTGCCGGTCTTTCCTGCGCCGTGCACTTGCAGGCGGCAGGCCTGCACCCGCAGGTGTTTGACAAGAGCCGCGGCCTGGGCGGACGACTGAGCACGCGCCGCGGTGACACCTGGCAGTGCGACCACGGTGCGCAGTATTTCACTGCACGGCACCCGGCCTTCCGCGTGGTGGTGGAGGCCTGGGTGGCGGCCGGCATGGCAGCCGTCTGGCAGCCGCGGCTTGCCGTGCTGGGCGATGCGTCGAGCCATCGGCCCGACCCCACGTTAGCGCGCTACGTCGGCACCCCGCGCATGACGGCACCTGCCCATGCCCTGTCACAGGGACTCACACTCCGCACACAGTCCACCATCAGTGAATTGCGCCGTACGGCGCAGGGCTGGCAACTGCGTTCGGCCGAAACAGGCTGGCTCGACGAGTTGTTCGACGCCGTGGTGCTGGCCTTGCCAGCCCCACAGGCCGGGACGCTGCTGGCGGGACACAGCGCTGCGCTCAGCAGCGTGGTGGGCAGCGTGCGAATGCGGGCCTGCTGGGCCGTGATGCTGCGCTTTGACGAATCGGTGAACCTGTCGTTTGACGCCGCCTTTGTGAATAGCGGCCCGCTGCGGTGGATTGCGCGGGACAACAGCAAGCCCGCACGCGGCGGCACGGAAACCTGGCTACTGCACGCAACCACTGACTGGAGTGATGCGCACGTAGAGGCAGATCCGGACACCGTCACGGCAGCGCTGGAGCAGGAATTCGTGCGACTGGGGGGCACCACGGCAACGGCCCGCGCTGCGCATCGCTGGCGCTATGCCGAAGCCGATGCGGCACTGGCGATTGGGCACGCGTGGGAGCCTGTCATCCAGGTTGGCGTGTGCGGCGACTGGCTGCAGGGCGGAAAGGTAGAGGGCGCCTGGCTCAGTGGGCTGGCACTGGCCCAGGCCATCACCCGGCCTGATACGCCCTGACCAGTGTCTCAACGCCATCAGGCCGTGTCTGGCCCGCACGGTCCAGCCACTGCAGGGCGGCCTCGGTCTTCATCGGCCGACCCCAGCGATAGCCCTGAGCGACGCGATACCCCATGTCGTGCAGCAGGCGCGCCTGCAACTCGGTCTCGACGCCCTCTGCCACCACATGAATGCCGCACGCCTGCCCCATCGCCAACAGGGCCGCGCACAAGGCTGCGCCATGGGTCTCTGTCCCCAGGCCGGTGATGAAACGCCGATCCACCTTCAGGGTGTCAAAGGGCAGTGATTGCAGGTTGGCAATCGAGGCGTAGCCTGTCCCGAAATCATCCAGCGCGAGCCGGAACCCCATGTTGCGGAGTTCCTGCAACACCTCACGCGCGACGCCATCGGCATCCAGCCAGTGCGATTCGGTCACCTCGAAGCAGAATCTTTTCGGGCTGAGCCGGTAACGCGCCAGCAGCGTCCGGATCTCGTCGCAGAATTCCCGGCGCATCAGCTGCCTGACGGATACGTTGACGTTGAACACCAGGTCGGCAAACCGCGGATCCCTGCTCGCCAACAGTTCGCAGGTATGGCGGAACACCTCCAGCCCGATGCCGTGGATCTGGCCACTTTCTTCGGCCACGCCGATGCATTCGAGGATCGGCAGTTCTGCCAGACGCGGATCCTTCAGGCGCAGCAGCACTTCGAACCCGACGGGCTTGCCACTGGGCAGCTCGACGATCGGCTGCAGGTGGGGATTCATGTAGTCGCCCGCTTCGATCGCATCCGCCAGCACCTGTTCGATGAGTCGGCGCCGCATCCACAGGCCGGACTGCCGGGCATCGATGACCACGCAGCGGTCGCCGCCGAGCGACTTGGCACGATGGGCCGCCTCTTCGGCCTGGGCCAGACTGCCGGCACAATCGACGGCTGCCGGATCGCTTTCGATCAACCCGCAGGACACGGTCAACGGCAAACTGATCGGACCCGCAAGAACCGCCCGCGTCAGGGCCTTGCGCAAGACATCGAGGCGCTCGCGTGCGCCGTCGAGGCCCTGCGGCAAAAAGGCGATGAAATCCTCGTCACTGACGCGGGCCATCAGCAGGCTGTCTGCCAGCACTTCGGCGACCTGGGCACACACGGCCTTCAGGACCTCCCGGCCACGGCGCTGCCCCAGCGACTTGGTCAGCCGACCAAACCGGTCCAGCGTGATGAAGGCCACCGACAGCGGCGTGCCGGCTGCCGCCGCCGCGCGCACGAGGTCGTCGCCGCGCAAGCCGAGCAGCTGTTTGTTGCCCAGGCCAGTGAGGGTGTCGTGGGTGCAGTCATGGCAATGGGCCTGGGTGGCTTGGTGGCGCTCGATGGCAATGGCACTCAGGCTTGCCAGCAACTCGATGACTTCGAGCTCCTCGGCGTCCGGCAGGCGCTGTTCAGGCAGGTAGATCCCCAGCAGGCCAGACTGCGGCCCGTCGGCTTTGCGCCGCACCGGCTCCAACCAGGCGGCGGCCAGCCCGCTGGCGCGGCACAGCTCACTGGCACCCAACCACAGGGGGCTGCCCAGTACGTCTTCGCTGAGGAGGCGAATGCCAAGACAGGCGGGAGGATGGCGAACGGGGATGGGCAGGACGGGCACCAGCTGCGCCAGCTGCCCCACCAGCGCCTCGGGCAAGCGACCATGCCCCCCGACTTGCAGCTGCTGCGTTGCGGGATCCCGCTGCAGGATCGACACGACGGCACCCGGAAAACTCGCCTCGGCCAGGCTGGCAATCGCCGTGAGGATCTGGCCCAACGGCGCGGACGCCGCAATCAGTTCCAGGACGTCCTGCTGCCCCCACAGCAAGGTTCCCAGGGGAACCCGCTGCCGGATGGATTGCTGCCTAATTGCCGCCGTTTGCACAGCCAGAATACTGGCGGCCATACCCCTTCCGCCGCCAGCAATTTAACGTAATCTTTACAAGAAAATGATCCGAAACCCGGATCATTTTTAAGCACTTACAAAGATTTATGCGCTCCGTCGCACAGCGGCTGGCCGGCAGTGCGTTTGCAGGCGCAGAACCAGACCTTGGCCGTCTTGTCCGCGGTGTAGGCCAGCGGCGCGAACTCGCCGCCCTTGTGGGAACCATCGCAGAACGGCTGCTTGGCGGACTTGCCGCAGGTGCACCAATAGTAGGTCTTGCCCGCTTCCACCTCGACGCCAATCGGGGCGCGGCCAGCAATCACAGGTTCTGCCATGGTTCAGTCACTCCGTTTGTCAGGGCTGGCAGTCTAGCTTGTCCCCCGACAGGCGGGCGAGTAGGGTCGCGGGCGTGATCAACCCAGTGCTCCTACAACTGATTTTCCGCTGCCTCCTGAGTTTCGTGGGGCTGTTCCTGGTTGGCACGAGTGAGTGGTCCCATTACACCTTTGGCGAGGTGTCCTTCGAACAACTGGTCTACCACACGCGTTTTGGCCTCAGCGGCATGCTGCAGACCGACACGCACAGCATCCAGCTGTTCGTCGAACTGGCGTTGCTGGTTCCGCTGGCCACCGCCCTGCTCGTGTCAGCCACCTCCCTGTTTTCGGAACACCGCTGGAAGCCTGCAGCGGAAGGCCCCTCCGGTGGATTGCTCCACCGAGCCCGCCCGGTCCTGCGGCGGCTGCACCTGGTCGCGATACTCGGCGGGCTTGCGGTCTTTCTCACCACCTTCAGCGTAGGCACTTACGTCGGCTCTCTTTACGGCCCCGATGTGTTCGCCGCGCACTACATCGAACCGGCCGCGGTGCCGCTGACTGCCACGGGCAAGCCCAAGAGCCTCGTCCTCATCTATGTCGAATCCCTGGAGGGAACCTACCAGGACCGCCAGCGGTTCGGACGCGACCTGCTGGCGCCGCTCACCCGGCTGCAGCAGCGCTACACCCACTTTGATCAGTACCCGCAGGTTGGCGGCGCGCACTGGACCATCGCCGGCATCGTTGCCACCCAGTGCGGCATCCCGCTGAAGGTCGCGCTGCTCCCGGCGCCGGATGACGGTCGCCTGCACCTGCGCAGCTTCCTGCCCCGGGCGACCTGCCTGGGCGATATCCTGCACGCCCGCGGTTATGAGAACGTCTTCCTGAACGGGCCCGACCTGGATTTCGCTGACGTACGCACCTTCCTGCACGACCACGGCTATGACCGCAGCTACGGCGCCCGGGAATGGGTCCAGGCTGGCGAAGACCCTGCGACAATGAAGGAATGGGGACTGCGCGATGACCACCTGCTGGCCCGCGCAAAAACCGAGCTCAAGCAACTGATGGCCGCCGGGCGCCCCTTCAACCTCACCATCCTCACCGTCGACACGCATGGTCCGGACGGCCTGCTCAGTGATGAGTGCCGTCACCGCGGCGCGAAGGATTTCAGCAGCATCGTCACCTGCACGGCCGAACAGGTCGCGGAGTTCGTCAACGACATTGCCGCGCAGGGCTGGCTGGACCGGGTCAGCATCGTGGTGCAGGGCGATCACATTGCCATGGAAAATCCCATCCACGATGCCCTGGAAGCCAGCCCGCAGCGGAACATCTTCAACCTGATCGTGGCCAGCCCCAACGAACTGCGCCTGAGCGACAGCATCGACCATTTCGACCTGTTCCCGACCATGCTCGAACTGGTCGGCCTGCACCCGGAGGCCGGCCGCATGGGGCTGGGCTACTGCATGCTCAAGCGCTGCGGTACGCCGGCACCGCCACCCGAACGCTTCCAGCAATTCAAGGACGGCGTGCTGAACCGCAGCCCGGTCTATGAGGCGCTGTGGACCGGTTGAGTCCGCCGCCACATTGAACCGTTCTTTCGAGGCCAGAGTCGACCAACGTGGTGTGATGGGCCCACATAGAGTGGGAGTCAATGGAATGCACACCTCTACCGTCCGGTCGCTCAGCCCGGAATGGCAATTGCCACACATGGCACCGGCAGCGTTACTGGAAGCCCAGCAACGCGTCCTCAGCATCCTTGCCAGCAGCGCACCCCTGGCCGACGCGCTGAGTGAAATTGCCCGCTTCGCCGAAGCCTGCATCCCCGGCATGTTTGGCTCGATCCTGTACTACGACGCGCACCGTGGCGCGCTGCGACGCGGTGGCTACGGCGCGCTGCCCGACTCCTTCGCAGCCGTCGTCGATGGTCTGGTGCCCGGGCCCGCAGCAGGCAGCTGCGGTACCTGCGCCTATCGCAACGAGCGCGTCATCAGTGTCGATGTCTTCGTCGATCCGCTCTGGGATGGCTTTCACGACCTGTGTCGCCAGTACGGCATCCGCTCAGCCTGGTCATCGCCGCTGCAGTCCAGTCGCGATGGCAGCCTGCTGGGCGTGTTCGGCATGTACCACCCGGAACCCCGGATTCCCTCCGAAGAAGAACTGAAGGTCGTCGATTATTTCGTGCACCTGGCCGCCATTGCCGCCCAGCGCCACCGTGATGACCAGGAGAAGGACTACGCGGCCTCCCACGATCCGCTGACGGGGCTGGGTAACCGGCGCCTGCTCGATGTCGAGGGCAACCAGTGGCTGGCGACCTGTCGCCGCCGCGGCCTGCCCATGACGGTGGCCTTTCTCGATCTCGACCATTTCAAGTCCTTCAACGACGCCTACGGGCACCTGCGCGGCGACGCGCTACTCAGCGGTTTCGCGCATCGGCTGCGCGCGGCCCTGCCTGACGCAGGTCCCTTGGTGCGCTTTGGCGGCGACGAGTTCCTGGCCTTCCTGCCGCTCGATGAAGCACAGGCCCGGAACAAGCTCGACGCGCTGCGCGCCGGGTTGCGGTCCGATCCTTTCACGGAACTGGACGGCACCACCTTCACGGTCTCCTGCGGCCTCTACACGGTGGACAAAGACGACGCAGACCTGGACAAGATCCTCGTGCGGGCCGACCAGGCCGTGCACCAGGCCAAGGCACGCGGGGGAAACACCTGCGCCAGCTACAGCCTCGAAGAGTCACAGGACCTACTCCGGCGCCAGCAGATCGCCAAGCACCTGGAAACCGCGATGGCCCGCGGCCAGATCCGCGCGCAGCTGCAGCCGATCATGCGCCTGACCGACAACAAGGCCGCTGGCTTCGAACTGTTGTTCCGGACCTCCGCCGCCGACCTCATGGGCTACTCCATCCCGGAGTGCATCAGCGTCGCCGAGGAATACGGCCTGATCCATGCGATAGGCCTGGGCATCCTGAAAGATGCCATGGCGCTGAGCGTGCGCGAGGCCGAGCGCTTGCGCGGCCTGATCCTCAACGTCAATGTCTCGGTCATGCAATTGGTCCGCAGCGAGTTCCTCCAGGACGTGGAAGCCGCGCTGCGCGAAACCGGCGCCGACCCGTCCAACCTGTGCATTGAAGTCACCGAATCGCACTGGCTCGATGTCGGCGGTCCGGCCCGCGGTTCACTGCTGGGTCTCGACGAACTGGGCTTCCGCCTTGCCCTGGATGACTTTGGCACTGGCTATGCCTCGCTGGCCTACCTGCAGGCGCTGCCGCTGGATTCCATCAAGATCGACCGCCGTTTCATCAACGGCGTGCATGACAAAGGCAGCCGCGACGCGGCGCTGTGCCGTGCCCTGGTCAGCATGGGCCAGGCCACCAAGCTGCGCGTGGTGGCCGAAGGGGTGGAACGACGAGAACAGGTGTCGGCCCTGATCGACATGGGCTATGAACTGGCGCAGGGCTGGCTGTGGGAGCGGGCCATGCCCGAGGAAATCGCCATGGCCTGGCTGGACGTCCAAAATGCCCCGGAAGGCAGCTTCTCCCTCACGGCCTGAGCAGGAAATGCGCTAGGCTCAGGGCGGAATTCATCACAAGAACAAGAACGCCATGCGCCGCTTCCTGCCCGGCCTGATCCTCGCGCTCATCGCCCTGCCCGCCTTCCCGCAGAACACCGACGACGCCTACTCCCGCACCTGCGCGGCCTGCCACGGGGCAGAACTGCGCGGCGGCGAAACCGGCCCGGCGCTCATGGGCGCCGCCTTCCAGCAGAAGTGGGCCAGCGTCCCCACCGAGGTGCTCGAGGCCTTCACGCGCGGCAGCATGCCGCCGACCAACCCCGGTGGCCTGAGCCAGCAGGACTACGCCACCGCCGTGGCCCGCATCCGCAAGGCCAATGGCTGGAGCGTGGTCGCCGCCAAACCTGCCTCGACCAAACCCGACACCGAGTGGCTGAACAACCGCGGCGACCTCGCCAGCACCAGCTACGCCCCGCTCGACCAGATCAACCGCGACAACGTCGGCAAGCTGCGCGTGGCCTGGCGCTGGAAGTCCGAGAACTACGGCCCGACGCCCGAGTTCTATTACCGCGCCACGCCACTCATGGCCGACGGCGTGCTCTACACCACCGCCGGCGTGCGCCGCAGCGTCGTGGCGCTCGACGCCACCAGCGGCGAGACGCTGTGGATGTATCGCCTCGACGAAGGCGCCCGCGGTGTTGCCGCCCCGCGCCGCAGCTCCGGCCGCGGCGTGGCCTACTGGCGCAGCCGCAATCCCGGCGAAGCCAGCCGCATCTACACGGTCACGCCTGGCTTCCAGCTGATCGCGCTGGATGCGCGCTCGGGCCTGCCGGTCAACAGCTTCGGCACAGGCGGCCTCGTCGATCTGAAGACCGACCTGCCGCGCGTCAACGACCCCGGCATGGCGCAGCCCGGCTCCAGCTCGCCGCCCGTGGTCATCGGCAACACGCTCGTCGTGGGCGTGGCCTTCGCCGCGGGCGGCGCACCGCGCACCAAAGAGGCCGTGCCCGGCTTCGTGCGCGGCTATGACGTGCGCACCGGCGCGCTCAAGTGGACCTTCCACACCATTGCGCAAGCCGGTGAAGTCGGCAACGACAGCTGGCAGGACGAGAGCTGGCGCTACACCGGCAACACCGGCGTGTGGACGCCCTTTACCGCTGATGCCGAGCGCGGCTACGTCTACCTGCCCGTCGAAGCGGCCACCCATGACTTTTATGGCGGCCACCGCCCGGGCGACAACCTGTTCTCCGATACGCTGGTTTGCGTGGATGCGGAAACCGGCCAACGCGTCTGGCACTACCAGATCGTCCACCACGACATCTGGGACTACGACCTGCCCGCCCCGCCCGTGCTGGCTGACATCACCGTGGCCGGCCAGCGCATCCCGGCGGTCGTGCAGGTCACCAAGCATGGCTACGCCTTCGTATTCGATCGCGTCACCGGCAAGCCCGTGTGGCCCATCAAGGAACAGCGCGTCCCGCAGTCCGATGTGCCCGGCGAGAAGACGTCAGCCACGCAGCCCATCCCCACCCTGCCCCTGCCCTTCGAGCCCCAGGGCCTGCGCGACGAGGACCTCATCGACTTCGTGCCCGGCATGAAGGACGAAGCGCGCGAGATCATCAGCCACTACCGCCATGGCCCGGCGTTCCTGCCGCCTTCGGTGGTGGTGCCCGGCAAGAACCTGGGCACGCTGATCCGCCCGAACCTCTCGGGTGGGGCCAACTGGCAGGGCGCCGCGCTGGATCCGGAAACGGGCCTGCTTTACGTCAGCTCCATTTCCACCGTCGGCCCCATCGGCCTGAAGCAGGACGAGAAGCTCTCGAACATGCGCTACATCGGCGCCTATGGCGAAGGCTTCCCGGGCGGCTCGCTGGGCGGACCGTCCGGCCTGCCGCTGGTCAAGCCACCCTGGGGTCGCATCACCGCCATCAACCTGAACTCCGGCCAGCATGCGTGGATGGTGCCCAACGCCGACACGCCAGAGTGGGCGCGCAACAACCCGGTGCTGGCGGGGCTGAACATCCCGCGCACGGGTTCCTTCGACCAGGTGGGTCTGCTCGTCACCAAGACGCTGCTCTTCTCGGGCGAAGGCAGTGGCCTGTGGCGTGCCGGTGGCGGCGGCAACAAGCTGCGCGCGCACGACAAGGCCACAGGCGAAGTGCTGTCGGAGTTTGTATTGCCCGCCAACCAGTCCGGCGTGCCCATGAGCTATGAGGTGGGCGGCCGCCAGTTCATCGTGGTGGCGGTGGGGGCAAAGGGCCAGCCGGGAGAGCTGGTGGCGCTGACGCTGCCCTGAGGATCAGCCAGCGGTCGATCGCTGCTCCGCCGGCTCGCGCGCCGGCGGAGGGCTCAACAGCGAAGGAAGGCAGTCCTGCGGGTTCTCAAGGTTATTGACCTTCGCTGTCGCGCATAGCGTCCTGAGAATTAATCGATCTTGGAGCCACTGCTCCTGGAGTCCCTCGCACTACCCTTCGAGGACTTCGAAGCGGCCTTGTTGCCGGCCCCGTTGAGCGCGCTGTCCACGTCCTTGTCGGCGCCGCTGCTGCAGCTGGCCATCTTGGCCGATGCGCCACCCTCGGCTGCGGCACAAGCGTCCTGCACCTGCTGGGCCTTCTCGTCGACCTTGACGTCGGCGACGTTCACCTGCTGCTCCTGAAAGCGCGAGGCCGCCGCGATCGTGCCCGACATGCCTTCGGTGCTCTCGGTCTTCGAACTGCAGCCGGCAATGCCGAGCACCAGTGCCAGCGTCGTGGCCAGGGCCCCATACGAAGAAACGGTCTTGTGATGCATGTCGCGCACTCCCTGCACATTAATTTCAGTCCAATAGCCCGGAATATCCCACCATAATGCAGGCACCCGCAAGGCCCATCAGGGCACTGCCAAGCCTTTGTCACGGACGACACATGCAGCCACTCAAACTGGGCGCTCTTGCCACCTTCCTGCTTTGCGCAGCGCTTTCTGCAGCAAGTGCCGCCACTTTCGAGGCCCTGGAAACCCCGAACCTGACCCTGCTGCACTTCCCGCAGGAAGCGTATATCGCCCCCTACGCGGCCCGCGCCTTCGAGAATGCCCTGCAGTTTGAAAGCCAGCTGTTCGGCTGGAAGGGTCGCGAGAAAACCACCGTCATCCTGACGGACTACAGCGACAAGTCGAACGGCTCGGCTAACCCCGGTCCGCTGAACCAGATCTCGCTGTTCATCGCGAGCGATGACCACACGCTGGAGCAGTCACTGGGCGGCGAGCGGATGTTCTCGGTCCTCAACCACGAACTGGTCCACCTGGCCACGCTCGATGCCGCCAACGACACCGATCGCCGCTGGCGGCGGTTCTTCGGCGGCAAGCCGCTGGAGAACGCGGACCACCCCGAGTCCATCCTCTACAACTACCTGGCCCTGCCCCGATTCGCCGTACCGCGCTGGTACCGCGAGGGCATCGCCGTGTTCATGGAAACCTGGATGGCCGGCGGCATCGGCCGAGCCCAGTCCGGTTTCGACGAGATGGTCTTCCGCGCCAAGGTGCGCGATGGCGCGCACTTCTTCAGCCACCTCGGCATCGAGTCCGCTGGCACCACCACCGACTTCATGGCCGGCACCAACTTCTACCTCTACGGCACGCGCTTCTTCAGCTATCTGGCACTGACCTATTCACCCGAGCAGGTCATTCAGTGGATGCGCCGTGACGCCGACAGCGAGCGCTACTACGCCGACCAGTTCGAGAAAGTATTCGGCCTGCCGCTGGACACCGCCTGGACCCAGTGGATCGACTGGGAACAGCGCTTCCAGCAGCAGAACCTGCAGAAGATCCAGCACTACCCCATCACCCCGGTACGCAAGCTGGCGCCCAAGGGGATGGGTTCGGTCTCCCGCCTCTATCTCGATGCGGCCGGCAATGCGCTGGTGGGCGCCTTCAGCTATCCAGGCGTATTGCCGCACGTGGGTGCCGTGTCGCTGGCAGACGGCACGCTCACTCGCCTGGCCGAGATCAAGGGGCCGACCAAGTGGTCTGTGGCCAGCACGGCCTTCGACCCGGTGTCCCGCACGCTGTTCTACACGGCAGACAACCACCGGCACCGCAGCCTCATGGCGCTGGAACTGGACAGTGGCACGCCCCGCCTGCTGCTGGAGGCAGCGCGCATCGGCGACCTGGCGTTCAACCCGCAGGACCGCGCACTGTGGGGCCTGCGCCAGGACCACGGGCTCATGAGCCTGGTGCGCATGGCGCAGCCGTACACGGCCTACCAGACGCTCGTCCGCTTCCCTTATGGCAAGGACCTGCAGCAGCTGGATGTCTC
The DNA here is from genome assembly GCA_947453065.1 of Pseudomonadota bacterium. Classification (GTDB taxonomy): domain Bacteria; phylum Pseudomonadota; class Gammaproteobacteria; order Steroidobacterales; family Steroidobacteraceae; genus ZC4RG30. The sequence goes on along the minus strand of CANGFJ010000009.1, from coordinate 9,726 downwards.
GCCTGATGGCAGCCTGCTTACCGCCAGCGTCATCGAGATCAGCGGCAAGGCCTCGCAGCAGATCTTCCGCACCGCAGACCTGCTGGAAGGCCGCTTCGAACCCATCAAGCAGTTCGACTTCGGCCAGGCGATCCCCGAAGGCTTTGTGTTCACGCCCGATGGCCAGCAGCTCTACGGCACGGCGTACTTCACCGGCGTCTCCAATATCTTTCGCTACGACCTGCAGAGTGGCGATGTGGCCGCCGTCAGCAACGCAGAAACCGGCTTCTTCCGGCCGCTCCCACAAGCCGATGGCAGCGTGATCGCGCTGGAGTTCACCGGTGACGGATTCCTGCCGGTGAGGCTGGACCCCAAACCCCTGGACGACCTGGGCAGCATCGACTTCCTGGGCACGCAAGTCGCGCAGCAGCACCCCGTCGTGCGCAGCTGGGGCGCGGGGTCGCCCGAGAAGATCGATCTGGAGGCCCGGGTGACGGCGCGCGGCCAGTATCGCCCGCAGCAGCGCATGACCAGCCTGGACCACTACCCCATCATCGAGGGCTATCGCAACGCCAAGGCCCTGGGCTGGCACAGCGAATGGGCCGACCCTCTGCAACTTCACAGCCTCAGCGCCTCGGGCTCTGTGTCACCGGCGGGCGACCTGAGCAGCAGCGAGCGAGTGCATGCCCGCATCGACTACAGCACCCTCAACTGGCACCTGGGTTATGGGCACAACGCGGCCAGTTTCTACGACCTGTTTGGTCCCACAAAAACCGGGCTGCGCGGCGATGCCGTGACCGCCGGCTATTCCACCGTGCTGATCTTCGATGAGCCGCGGCGCCTGGACTTCACCGCTGACCTGGCCTACTACACGGGCCTCAGCACTGCACCCGGCAACCAGAACGTCGACTCGACGGCCAGCACCATCCGGTCGCTGAAGCTCGGCTTGTTCTATTCGAACACGCGCAGTTCAGCCAATGCCGTCGATGCCGAGCGGGGCGTCGAATGGGACCTCACCCCCACCATCGAGAACGGCGCGGGCGCCACCATCCTCGGCATCAATGGCACCTTCTCTGCCGGCCTGCCCTTGCCCGTGGACCATGCCTCGATCTGGCTGCGCACCGCAGGCGGCATCCGCAACGGCGAACGCCAGAACTCGCTCGCCAACTTCTACTTCGGCGCCTTCAAGAACAACTTCGTCGACAACGGCAGCGTGCAGCGCTACCGCAACGCCGACAGCTTCCCGGGCTTCCAGATCGACCAGCTGCAGGGGCAAAGCTTTGGCAGGGCCATGCTGGAACTCAGCTTGCCGCCCTACCACTTCGAAGCCGTGGGCACGCCGGCGTTCTATCTGGGCTACCTGCGACCTGCGGTCTTCACCAGCGTCCTGGTTACCGATCCCGGCAATACGGCCTACCAACGCACGCTGCGCAACGTGGGCACCCAGCTGGACCTCACCTTCCTGGTCAATCATGGCCTGCCAATGACGCTGTCTGCCGGCTACGCCCATGGCACCGGCGGTACCGGCAGCGGCCGGGACGAGTGGATGGTGTCCCTGAAGATCCTGGGCAAGTGACGCTATGACCCTGCAACTCCTGCTGCCTGCTGTCATGGGCCTGCTACCGGTGATGGCCTTCCTGCTCGTGCTGGTCTACTTCGACAGCTACAAGCTCGCACCTTTCCGCACGGTGCTGGGGGTGCTGGCAGGCGGCGCCGCGACCGCCGCGGCGTGCTACTACGCCAACGGATTCCTGCTGCAGCAGTCGGGACTGCCCTTCCAGGCCTACTCGCACTGGGTCGCGCCCTTCGTGGAAGAAGGCCTGAAGGCCCTGGTCATCCTCTGGCTGTTCCGCACCCACCGCATCGGCTTCATCGCCGATGCCGCCGTGTTCGGCTTTGCCGTCGGTGCCGGATTCGCCGTCTTCGAGAACCTCTTCTACCTGATGCAGGCCGAGCACCACAGCCTGCTGGTCTGGTTTGTGCGCGGCTTCGGCACAGCCTTCATGCATGGCGGCACCGTGGCAGTCTTCGCCGTTTTGCTGGTGTCTCTGGCTGAACGCAATGCCACGTTCACCCTGTGGCAGGCCCTGCCCGGACTGCTGCTGGCGGCAGCAGTGCATTCGGTCTTCAACCACTTCTTGGTGAAGCCCATTGTGCAGACGCTGCTGATGCTGTTGATCCTGCTCCCACTGCTCTACGCGATCTTCCAGCGCAGCCAGCGACTGGTGGCCGAGTGGCTGGGCGAGGGCTTCGATGCGGGCGTCGACACGCTCACCCTCATTCATTCAGGCCAGCTGTCAGGCTCCCCCATTGGTCAGTACGTCCACACGCTCAAGGCCCACTTCAGCGGCGAAGTGCTCACCGACATCCTGTGTTACCTGCGCCTGCACGTGGAACTGGCCCTGCGCGCCAAGGGCATGCTGCTGATGCGCGAGGAAGGCTTTGAGGTGCCGCTGGACCAGGAAACACGCGACAAGCTCATCGAGCTCGGGCACCTGTCAGGCAGCATCGGCAAGACGGGCCTGGCTGCCATTGCGCCGATGCTTGCCAACGGTCGTAAAGACCTGTGGCAACTGCAACAACTCAGGGACTGAGGATGCCCCCATGCCGTTCACGCTCGCCCATCCCGCCGCCGTGCTGCCGCTGCACAAGCTGTATCCTGGCGCGTTCCTTGCGCTGGCACTGGGCAGTGTAGGACCGGACCTGCCGTTCTTCCTGCCCCTGCGCGTCCTGCATGCGCTGGGGAACACCCATTCCCTTCAGTCGACCCTGACAATCGGGCCCTTGCTCGCCCTCGCGCTGCTTATCGCGCTCGTCTTGCTCGAACCCGCCCTCCTCCAGCCTCTGTGGGGCAAGCACCGCGCCCTGCTTGAGCAGGAACTCTCGCCCTTGCGCCAGGGGAGGCTGCTCCCCTGGGCCAGGGCCCTGCCAGCATTGTGGCTGGGTTCGTTCACCCATTACCTCTGCGATGGCGCGACGCATGGCGAGGGAAGCATCGTGCAGCTGCTGCCGGTGCTTAACACACCGCTGACACTGTTTTCGGGGCATACCGCCCCCCTCTATCTGCTGCTGCAATACACCAGTTCGCTCGCAGGCCTGGGCATCCTGGCGTGGTGGTACTACCGCCAGCCGCCCCCGATAACACCAACCGCCCAGGGACAACCCATGACGGAACAGGCGGCCTGGTTGGCATTCATCCTGCTGGGCGCGACGGTGCTCGCGGCCCGCGCGGACCTGCGCACGCTGCCCTATCATGCCGGGCCCGGCGGACTCCTGTACGCGGGCCTCACGCACTTCGTGTCCGATTTTGTGGCGCTCTATGTCCTCCGGGGCCTGAGCGCCATCGCCTTCGCGCACGTTGCGAACCGCGCCGCAGCGTGGTTACCGGCGCGGCGAGGCTAGGCCGCCGCACAGTGCCTACTTGGCGATGTTTGCCTTGGTCTTCGGTGCCAGTGCTGCCGCCGATGCAGTGGCTGCATCGGTCGCACTGGGCTCCGCGGCCTGATCTACCGCCGCCACCGGAACGATGACCGGCGGAGTGCCCCCTTCCTTCGTCGCACGCTTGGCAGACACCACTGTGCCGGCCGCCTCTTCGGCAGCTTCGTTGGCTGTGCTGGACGATATCTTGTCCAACCAAAAACCCAGCGTCACAAGACTGATCGCGCAGGCAGTGCTGACAAAGATGGACTTGGCAGACATCTCAGCGGGCTCCTTCAAGGCATGGAAAACGGCGGCAGCAAATCAGGGACTGATCGTACCCAGCGCCTGCCGCAGCTGCTGCGCTGTCAGCGTCCAGCCGAAAAAAGACTCGACGTTGAAAATCGTGGCCTCATGGGCCGCTGGCGGACCGGCCTGCATGGCCCCATCTGTCACCAGCACCGGCCAGTACTCGTGGAAGTACGCATCGCGCAGGGTCGACTCCACGCAGACGTTGGTCGCAATGCCGACAAAGAACAGGTAGCGGATGTCCCGCACCCGCAGCACCGAGTCCAGCTGCGTGCCGGCAAAGCCGCTGTAGCGCGTCTTGAGCACCACGACATCATTGGGCTCCGGCGCCAGCTCCGGCACGATCTGGAAGTCCCAGGTGCCTTCCACCAGCAGCTGCCCCTTTAGCTCGGGGCGCTGGCGCATCAGGCACAGCGCCGTCTCCTTGCGCGGGTTCGGTGACGCAGGCCCACCGCCGTTGCTCAGGTCCGGCTTGTAGCCGGTCTGCAAGTAGATCACCGGCACGCCACGCAGGCGCGCATCGGCCAGGATCGGCGCCAGCGTGGCCACTACCGCGCCAGCACCGGCGATGTCCACACCCGCCAGGTCGAGCAGCCCCTTCGGGCTGGCAAAGGCATTCTGCATGTCGACGACGATGACGGCGGACCGGGCCAGGTCCAGCTCCAACGGCTCCGGACGGGTAGGAAGCGTAGTCAGACTCATGGTGTATTCAGCGCGCCTTCTGGTAGTTGCCCGCCACGTAGATCGACAACGCGGCCAGCTCGGTATCGGTGATCTCGGTTTTGCGGAACGGTGCCATCAACAACACCCCCTGGCGCACGAAGGTCGACACCACCGCAGGCGTCAGGTCCGTGCGTTCCACCAGGACGGCGGGCAGCTTACCCGCGTACTTGAGTTGTAGCGACTCCGTACCCGGATGCCCTGGCCCCGGCGCATGACAGTGCGAGCACCAGTGTGTGTACACCGCCGCACCCAGCGACACCGTAGGGGCCGCTGCCTGCGCGGCGGCGTCCAGCCCCAGCGCAAGAAAGCCCATCACAAGGATCGCGCCCTTCATGTCAGGTCTTCCTCAGGTGTTTCGGCCACACGCCATAGCGACCCGGCGAGAGGATGCCGTTGGGATCCACCGCATCCTTGATTGTTTCGCGCAGCCGGCGCAGTGCATGGTTGTTGTACGAATACGTATCCGAGACCAGATCCTGGAAGATCGCCGGCGCGCGGTATTCCGCCCAGCCGCGCTCCGCGGCCAGCGCCACGAATTCCCGGAAGGCCTTGCGCATCTGCGCATTGCGCGCCTTGTCGCGCCCGATCGGGAACATGATCATCGCGACCAGCGAGCGTTCCCAGTTGGTCATGTACACCGGCCCGATAATGCCCAGGTTGCTGCCGCCGGATACCTTCGGCAGGTACTCGCGGTAGAAGCGCAGGTATTCGAGCAAGGCCTCGCCCGTGCGCGGAATGATGGGCGAGAAGCCGATGTGCCCGCCGGCCGGTTCAGGGTTGCCGACCGAACGACCCAGCATGCCAAAGGTCGAGAGGTTCGGGATGCCGAAGTTCACCAGACGCACGCGCTTCAGCGCCTCATCCGACAGGGGCGTTCGCAGCAGCTCGCCTTCGATGAACTTTGCGCCCGGGATCTTTGCAAACTTTTCGCGCGCGTACTCCAGCTGTGCACGAATGACTTTTTCCGGACCATAGATCGGCACCAGCACCGACCAGGCCGGCGCACCCGCAGGGGCCGCCGCATCAATGCGTCCGCCGAACAGCGAGGTCGAGCCATTCACCACGTGCTGGTTCTCCAGCAGGTTCAGCGTGTCGAGCAGCGGGACGATGTCTGCCTCGCGGAACACCTGCACCGTGGCCGACACATAGGCCTCAGGCCGCGGCATGAGGTAGAAGCCCATCTTGGTGACGACGCCCATGTTCCCCTGCCGGAACAGGCCATCCACCCAGGGCCCATAGCCCCACTTGTTGTGCTGCCAGGACTTCGCACCCGGCACGGCGCCCATGCCCGTGCGCACAATTTCGCCGTTGGCCAGCACCACCTCCATGCCGCAGTGGGAGCCAAAATGATCGCGGAACGGTGAGGCCGTCCAGCCGCCACCGCCATCCAGTGCATTGCCGATGACGCTGCCCCAGCCCGGGTCCGGCGGATCGATCCACACGTCCAAACCCGACTTCGTGACGTGCTCGTACAGGTCGAAGTAGCTCACACCCGGTTCGACCAGCGCGTAGGCATTGCGCTCGTTGACCTCCAGCACGCGATTCAGGCGCTTGAGGTCCAGCACCACGCTGCCGGAGTGCACGGGCGCAGACCCGCCATAGGCCAGGTTGCGCCCGGTAGAGATCGCATACAGCGGAATGCGGTACTGGTTCGCGATGCGCACCACGGCCTGCACCTGCTCCACCGTCGAGGGCGCCACGGCCCCCGAAGCCACACGCTCGTCCGGCTCGCCGTACAGCGGCGAGTACGCGTCGCGATACAGCGCAACGTCCTCATCCGAGGTAAACACCCAGTCGGCGCCAATGGCGGCCCGCCAGGCGGCCAGGGCGGCGTTGAAGTCAGCAGCAGCGACATTCGGCGGCAAGGCCATGGTCGGTTTCCTTACAGGGTTCAGGCCCGAGCGATCATCCAGGAGGCCAGCAGCTCAGCGCCGGGCGCAAGCACCGGGGCAAGGCCCGAACAACTCGGGCCCGCCGGGGCGTGCCGCGGGAGCGCGCCCTGCGAGGCCACGACATCGGCCACCTCGCTGGGCCACAGCGGCCCGCGCATCACGAGCGACGACGTATCCAGGCTCGCGGCGCAGCGCTGCACCGTGTGCTGCACCACCCCGGTCGGAGAAACGACGTGCTCGGCGTGGTACACGACCCGCAGGCCCTGTGCCCAGGCCAGCTGTTCCAGGCAGAACAACACCGCAGGGCGCGTGAGCCCCGCCACGGGCACCGGCGCACGGCGCCAGGCCGGGTCAATGTCATTCAGCCACAGGTAGGTCAGATTGCCCCCCGGCACGACGCGGATTGCCTCGCCGCGGGCCGCCAGCCGGGCGCCAAAGGCACTGGCCGCGGCAAAGCGATCATCGATCAGCACGGCATGGAAGGCCGGTGCAGGGCGCTGCACGGCGACCGCGACGGCAGGCAGCCCCGTCACCAGCGGCACGGCCGCCAGCGTTGCGCCGTGCAGGAATTCACGTCGGTTGGTCATGCGACCTCGCGTGCCGGCCGTTCACCCGGACCCTCCGCATGCCGACCCAGCGTCCTGACAGCCGCGACAAACGGACCGGACAGGAACCCCCAGAGGGTGCGATGCGGGTTGTTGTCACCCAGTTCCTCCATCGAAGCCCCATACACAATCTTCTCGTCGGCCTTGGGGATGTAGAGCGTGCCGGCCAGCTTGTCCCACAGGCACAGGCCGCCCGTCAGCCCAAAGTTCTTGTCGCGGTGCGCAAGCAGGGCGCTGTGATGGATCTGATGAAAATGCGGCGGATAGAAAATCGTGTCGAGCGTCTTGCCGAACGAGAACTTCACATGCGAATGCTCGAACTGCTGCATGAAATGGAACACCGTGCCGATGACCGCCAAATAGCCGGCCGCCGTCGCGCTGGCATCGACACCCGTCAGGTACATCAGGCCACCGCCCAGCAGCCCGCCACCCATGTTCATGTAGAGCAGGCGGATGAACATGTCGACCGGATGCGTGCGGATGAACACCGGATGCAGCGTTTCGGCCGAATGATGGCCTTTGTGGAACTCCCAGAAAAACGCCACCTTGTGGCCCTGGTAGTGCCAGGCAAAACGGGCCAGGTCGGTACCCAGCAAGGTAAAGGCGATTTGCAGCGCCACCGCCATCCATCCGGCGGGCACCTGCAGCGGCGAATGGCCGTAATGCTGCACCAACCAGATCTGCGCCACGCCGGACCCCACGGCCAGTCCCGCGAACAGCAGGAAATTCAGCACCCAGGAAATCGGGACCATCATCAGGTCAATGCGGACCGACGGGGTTTTGTAGACGGAAGCGGGCAGCAGGTAGCGCAACACCGCCGCGGGCGTCAGTGCCGCACCGCGTTTGCGCAGAAAAACGGCATAGAGCACCGCCCCCATCAGCAGGAACCAGAAATAATTACGGGCCATGTTCGCCAGTGAACCGGTCGCGAACGCCCCGAACGCCTGATGGGTGCTGTTGGGCTGGGGCCCCAGATACGCCCAGAACGCCAGTGCCGCCTGCGCCAACCCACTCTGGAACGCGTCCATGGAACCCCCGCTCTGCTGTTTGCAGATTATTTTTTCCACAGATAGCCCTGCGTGCCCATGCCGTCAAGCGTCACCGCCGCGCATCGAGGCTCTCCTCTGCCCCGGATCCCGGTTAAAGTCTAGAATCGGTGCAAAATCATGAACTCTTGTGCGGTGACATGTGCCGCCATCAAGGAGACGCCAGGTGCAGAGGGGTTGGTTCAAAACGTCCATGTGGGTGCTGCTGGGCGGTACCACCCTGCTGGCAAATGCGGCGCCCAGCCCCCCACCCCAGTGGAACCTGCTGGAGCAGCGCTGCGCCAAATGCCACAACAGCACCGACTGGGCCGGTGGCGTGGCCTTCGACACCCTGTCCATCGACAGCCTGCCGGCCGACGCGGCCACCTGGGAAACCACCATCCGCAAGCTGCGCGGGCGGCTCATGCCCCCTCCGGGCGAAACGCAGCCCGACCAGAAAAGCATCGACGCCTTTGTTTCCTGGACCGAGCAGGCGCTGGACCAGGCCGCAGCCAGCAGGCCTGACCCGGGCTATGTCGGCTTGCACCGGCTGAACCGTACCGAGTACGGGCGCGAGATCAACCGCCTGTTCGGCATCTCCGCAGACGTAAAGACCCTGCTTCCCAAGGACGTCTCCAACGAAGGGTTCGACAACGTCGCGGCCTCGCTGCGCGTTTCCCCCACTTACCTCGACCAGTACATCGCCGCAGCGCGCACCATCAGCCGCCAGGCCGTCGGTCGCCTCAACATCGCGCCCAGCAGCCGGGAATACCGCGCCAACCCGGCCTCAGACCAGACCCAGCACATCGACGGCCTGCCGCTGGGCACGCGGGGCGGTTTGCAGATCGCCCACTATTTCCCGGCCGATGGCGAATACGAATTCAACATCCGCAACTTCTTCTTCCATGGCGCCGGCTACGTCACCAAGATCGACCAGCCCCACCGCGTCATCATGACGGTCGACGAGGTGCGCGTCTTCGAGCAGGAAGTGGGCGGCGCAGCAGACCTCAAGGCCGTGGACATCAATCAGTCCATCGCCGCAGAAGAAATGCAGACGCGCTTCAACCACATCCGCCTGAAGATCAAGGCCGGCACCCACCGGGTTGGGGTCACGTTCGTGCAGCGTTCCTTCGCTCAGTCCGACTCGCCGCTGCAGCCCATCGCCATGCTGCCGGAAATGGAACGCGTGCCGGGCATTCCGGGCTTTGACGTGTCGGGCCCCTTCAACGTCACGGGCATCACCGAAACCGTCAGCCGCAAGAAAATCTTCTCCTGCCGGCCTGCCAACGCAGCAGAAGAACTCCCCTGCGCGCGCCACATTTTCGCGAAGCTGACTGCCGAGGCGTTCCGCCGCCCTGCGACAGACGAGGACCTCAAGGCACCTCTGGCGTTCTACGCCCTGGGCCGCGAGACGGGCGATTTTGATGCCGGCATCGAGAGCGGAATCACCGCCATCCTCTCCAGCACCAAGTTCCTGGTGCGCACCGAGTCCACCGGTACGGCGACCGCCGCGGCGCGGACGCCCGGAGCGCCCACCCCGCTGTCAGACCTGGAACTGGCCTCGCGCTTGTCGTTCTTCCTGTGGAGCGAAGGGCCCGACCAGCCGCTGATCGACGCCGCCACCGCCGGCCGACTGCGGGATCCGGCCGTGTTCGAGGCGCAGGTGCGGCGCATGCTGGCGAGCCCGCTGTCAGAGACGCTGGTCACCAACTTTGCCTTCCAGTGGCTGAACGTCGCCCGCATCGACAACATCCAGCCCGATCCGGTGTTCTATCC